>NZ_CALLJH010000006.1:0-180622 GCF_938091255.1 uncultured Chloroflexus sp. | reverse complement strand
GGGAACCCTTCCCCTCGTGGGAGCGGAGACCCTTCCCCCCCCTCTCCCCTCGTGGGAGCGGAGACCCTTCCCCCCCTCTCCCCTTGTGGGAGAGGGGGCAGGGGGGTGAGGGGAACCCTCCCCTTGTGGGAGAGGGGGCAGGGGGGTGAGGGGGGATGAGAGAACCCTTCCCCCCTCTTGTGAGAGCATTCACCTTTCGCCCCTTCCTCAATTCCCCTGTACCGGCGAAATGCTGATCCGATACACCCACAACCACAGCGCACTACCGAGCGACAACGCCAGCGTCGCCAGCACAAAAACTCGGCCCGCCCACCGTTCCCACAGCCGGTCAGCCATGATCGCCCATGCAAGACAGATTACCGGAATGAGGTAGAACAGTTGCTTATCGACCATCGAAATCCGGTAGCCGGCTAATAAAAACAGCAGCGCTACCGTCCCCCACGCCGAAATCACCAGCCAGAGCAGGGGTTTCGTCCGCATCGCCCAGTACCCCGGAATGAAGAAGATCAACGGGATGGCCAAGCCGTAGTAGAGATAATGGTTCGGCCAAATGTGATAGCCAAGGTGTGGTACAAACGACCATAGATATTCGTGGAAGGGCGGTCGCGAGACACCAACTGTCTCTGGCCCGCGAGTGAAGACGGTCATCATATAGGGAATAGTCCGTTCCACAATCGGTTGGAAATACTGGCCATAGTAGATAGCGATCGCCAAGCCGATTGCCGCCCCCGCCGCTACCCATAGCGGTTTGAGGCCCCGCAGCAGCTCGCGCCACTCCGGCCCGCGCCGAGCATTCACCCAGATCAGGACGGTCAAGATAACCAAAAACACGCCGGTAAAGACACCGGTAACGGTGTAGACAAGGAAGGCTAACACGAACAGCGGCACAACCCAGAGCTGGATCTGCCACTCACCCAGCCGATCCCACGCCAGCAAGATGGTCGTCTGCACTAGCAGATTGAGCCACAAGCCGGCAGCGGTCGGCACATTGCCCCAGATATGCAGCAAATAGGTCACCGGCAGGACGGCGTATGTCACTGCTGCCAACAGCGCCACCCGCTGGCTGAAACCCGCCTTAAGCGCAATCGCCGCGATCAGCACCACCCGCGACATATCCATGAGCAGGCTCACAAAGTTAGCCGTCAGCTCCATTGGCCATGGAAAGATGGCATAACTCGTCGCTAAAATATGGAACCACGGTGAATAGGGAATCACCGGCGGATTACGCCCCCACTCCGCTACCGGCATCGTCGTCTCGTTGAGCGGGCTATTGACGCTGTAGTAGAGCGGCAGCGCACCATCGTAGATAATGCGCCGCGCCTTATCCATGTGCCAAAAAACGTCGATCCCAACGTAGTAGGGGTAGAGCATGCCAATCGCCTTGAGCCAGAACCCAACCAGAAAGACGATCAGGAGCGCCGCCGTGAACTCAGACGGCACGCGAGCGCCGGTCTGGCCCAGCAGCCAGCGGGTGAGCGGGCGCATCGCAACCGTCACCAGCAGGCTGAGCAAGGTCACCGCCGCCAACCGGTCGATCATCTGCCCGCTGGGGAAACGGTAGACGACGATCGCCCAACCAGCCGCTATGATCGCCAGCGTCAAACCCACCGCCGCCCAGCCAGTAGCATCGAGATACCAGCGCCGCTTGATATCAACCGTGAGCAACGCCAGACAAGCAAACATCCCCAGTACGATAAACAGCCCAAGCCCCAGTGCCACTGGTGGCGCAAACGTTGCCAGCATGGGACTGGCTGCCGGCCCAACCGAGACATCGGCCACTAGCATACCCAAAGGGCGCGGATCGCGGAACGGATCGGCTTGCAGGGTCAGATTCAGATCGCCTCCATTCATCACCGCTGCTGGAATGAGAAGCTGGATGCGCCGCAACCGCGCTTGTTCCGGCAACCGCGCTAGCTCAACGCCGTTGGCGCTGAGCCGCGCATTGACCGGCGAACCGTCGGGATGGGCGACCACCGCATCAAGTCGCACAATCCAGTTGCCCTGCCCCAAACGTGGGAAGACAATCTGGCTCTCATCAGTGCTCCAACGGTAAGTACGGGCCGGTGCCAACTCAACCGCTAGTGGCACGCCCGACGGCGGTGCTTCGCCACCGACCAACGGCGATACCAGCTCGAAAGTGAGCGTCGGCGCAGCAGCGATCTGAGCCGGGATTTTAACCAACATCTCTGTCCCGCTGCGGCGCGGCATCTCTAAACGCACGCCATTCACCGCCGCCGCCGACTCGCGTTGCAGAATGATCGGATCAGCTTCCGGACGGGCAATGATCCGCGCCAACCAAACCCCGTTGCGCCCGCCGGGAACCGTTGCAGTAGCAGCGCCTGCCGGCCACTCGAAGCGCTCATACGCACCAGCGGCATCGATCTCGCGCGCGTTGAAGTTCACTAGAAAAGCGCCATCGCGGTTTTCGCCAATATCAACGGTCACTACTGGCCGGACTGCGTACCCGGCAACTAAGGTCACAACTGTGATCATCGCCAACCAGAGCGCCGGGATCGTCACACCGGGCAACCGGCGCGCTTGGCTGCCAGCGGCTACTCGCAGATTTATTCGCTTGATGAGAGAAGAAGCCATCGTTATGTATATCCACTTGGCTGAATGACGTTTTCGCCGTCGCCGCATTGTACCATGCAAAGGCTATGCTATAATCACGCGCGGCATCGATCGCCGGAAACGAGCATGGCACAGATTATTGTCGGTATTCTACTTTTACCAATTATTATCTATGCGCCGGGATGGGCACTGGCGCGAGCGATCCCGCAACTTGACGCCAACGATGGCCTTGAACGCCATTTCGAGCACTGCTTGATCGGCGCGCTCTGGAGTGGCTGGCTAGCATTGGTGTTGGCCGGTTTCGGCATCTTTTCACTCTGGCTCCACCTAGGCATCACGCTGGCGGTGAGCGCCGGCTTGATCTGGCTGGGGCGACGGCATTCCACGCTGCGCCCTGCCGTTCCGCGCCCTACCGTGCGCGGCTACTGGGTATGGTTCGTAACACTGTTGGGGCTAGCGCTATTGGTTGCCCGACCCTTTGAAGTTATTCTGGGGGTACGCGACGCCGGCGTCTACGCAGTTACAGGGTTTGCCATAGCTCGCACCGGCAGCATCGTTCAACACGATGCTGTCGTCGCCGAGCTAGGCCAAGCGGCACAGAGCAGCGATCCGGCTATCCGCGAGCCAGCGGAACAGGCGATTAGCAATGTTATGATCGCTCAAGCCCGCGATCGCTATATCGCCACTCGCCTGCGCGCCGCCGGTTTTTTGATTAACGAAGGCGAGCTGGCCCAAGGTCGGATTGTGCCGCAGGGTTTTCACCTCTTTCCGGCGTGGATCGGGTTGCTTACCGCTGCCGGCGGTCCACTGTTCGGTCTCTTTGCTACCGGTTTGCTCGGCTTGCTCGGCGTGTGGAGCGTAGGCATGATCGGGCGCCGCCTCGCCGGGCCATGGGTCGGTTGGCTGGGAATGGTTCTGCTCGGTCTTAATGCGGTGCAGGTCTGGTTTTCCCGCTATTCGACCGCCGAAACCACGGCCCAGTTTCTGACGTGGGGCGGGCTGTATTTGTTTGCAAAGTTCAACGACCGCAATGTGCCATTCCGTGCGCGAGTGGCGTATGCGCTGCTGGCTGGGATTGCGTTTGGACAGGTGGCGTTGGCCCGGATCGATTTCTTTCTGCTTGCCCCGGCAATGCTCTACCTCGGCTATTGCTGGCTGAGCCGCCGTTGGCAACGCACGCAAACTGCGTTGGCGCTGGGTATGCTGGCGATGCTGATCCATGCCGCTCTGCACATTACCTTCATTGCTCGCGCCTATTTCTTCGATACCGGCTTTGCTCGCTTTCAAGATTTCGCCCTGACCTCATTGATCGCGCTGCCTTTCCTCACCCCCGCCGTGCGTGAGTCGTACTTTACCTCGCGGTTTAGCTCGCTCGCCGATCCGTGGCGGATCTGGATCGAGCTGGCGCTGGTGGCGATTGCGATCACCGGCTTGATTCTGCTCCGCCGCAGTGGCTGGGTATTGCAGCTCGAACACTGGTTGGTTTCCCGCCGGCAACGCTGGCAGAACGTAATCGCGCTCGGTTTGTTGCTCTTGGCCGGTTGGGCCTATTTCGTGCGCCCGCAGATTATTGATGCCGATCTGCTCTTTAATACTCGCGGCGGCTGGAATGACCCACTTACCCGCGATCCGGCGCTGGTCGCCGGCGATGTGCGTAGCGGTGTGATGACGCCTACCGAGGCGCGCTTGCAAGCCGGTGTGGTCTTGACTGGCCGGCCTTGGGAAGCTGAGCCTGATCTCGCCGCGACCGCCGCCCTGCGCGCCGAGCTGGCCGCCACACGCGGCCCATGGCAGGGGCCGTTCTCAAACCAGACCCTCAACTGGCTGCGTATTCAAGGTTATGTCGGTGCACCGATCCGCTTACCGCTTGTGCTCTACTATCAGGAATATCGCGGCATGAGTTGGTGGCAGCGGATGCTGGCCGACCCTAGCACTTTCACCAGCGATCCGGCCCCCGTCCAACCAAAAGAGCTGATTCCACTGGCCGGCTTGGTGCGGGTGGGATGGTATCTGTCGCCGCTCGGCTTGGTGTTGGCGGTGATCGGGTTCGCCCTCTGGTGGCGGCGCGGCCTGACCGCAGCGAGTTGGTTGATGCTTGCGGTTGGCTTTCTCGGCAGTTTCTTTTATCTCCGCCAGACCTACGGTACTTCCGAGCAAACCTACATTTATATTCTGCGCCGGTTTGTGCCGATCGCTTACCCGATCTTTGCCTTAAGCGCGGCGTATGCGCTCGCCGCTTTAGCCGGCGCGTGGCAATTCCGCCCGCTGGCCGCGCGCTGGCGGCAAGGGTTGGCGGCTGGTCTCGCCGGGCTGCTGCTGCTCTTCCTCGGTTGGACGGGACGCTACTACTTTGCCCATACTGAGTACGCCGGCGCGTTGGCACAAGTCGAAACGATTGCCAAACGCTTCACTCCCGAACGCGATATTGTGCTGTTGCGCGGCGGTGCGCCGATCTACAGCGATTCACGCGATATTCCTGACTTAGTGTCAACGCCGTTGCGCTTTGCCCACCACATTGATGCATTTACGGTCAAGAGTGTTTCCACTGCGCCTTACGCTGCGCTGCTCGCCGAACAGGTGAAGTACTGGCAAGCCGCCGGACGCACCGTTTATCTGATGTTGAGCGCGAGCGGTGCCAATCTCGCTTTACCCGGCTTCCGGCTGACCTTCATTGATGAGGTGACGCTCGATCTAGCCGAGTTCGAGCAACTGACCGACCAGAAGCCGCAGAATGTTGCACGCCTGATTCTACCGTTCACCATCTACCGGCTCGATCCGGTCGCGTCGCCGACGGTTGATGCCGCAGCGCCGCCGCTCACGCCAACCTCGTTCGCTGCGCAGGTTAGTGGTTTCTACCGGCCCGAACAGAGTAAGGATGGTTGGCAGTACAGTTGGAGTAACGGCGAGGCGGTTATCCGCTTACCTTGGCCGGCAGGCGCGACCAAACAGACGGTGACCATCGAAGTGGCCGGCGGCTTGCGCCCCGCCCACCTCGGCGAGGCGACGCTCTGCGTTGGCGCGCAGGCTGAAGACACGTTGTGGCCAACTACCAGCGCGCCTATCGTCGCATTAGGATGCCATCAGGTTGGCCAAGACCCATCCATCGTCCGCATTACCATCGATCCGGCCCAAGTGCCGCCTGTCGCCAGCGGCGCGCTGTTGCTCAGAATCACCGGCCCAGCGTGGATCCCGGCTAACGAAGACCCCCGCCTGACCGACCGGCGCGTGTTGCACGTGCAGATTGGACGGCTGGGGGTGGAGTAAGCTTACTTTTCTGTGACTGCCGGCGTTTCAAGGAAGAATCTTCCTTCGGCGTCATCGTATGCAAATAGCTCAGCGTAGCGCCCCCATTCCAGCGCAATGTCGAGTTGCCGTTCGGCCACCTCGGACGGAAATTCCGGTTCAAGTGCAGTGAGCAAGACCTCCCAACGCAACGATTGATTGTCAGCGGCGGCGATCATGCGCAGCATCCAGCGGAAGAAGGGTAACCGCCGCAACCGTGAAGCAAAAATCTCTTTGCGGGTTTGGATGCTGGCTTCGGCAAACGCTTCCCCCAACGGCGTCAGGATCAGATTGCCGCTCTCAACCCGTGCAAAACCGAGCAGCTCGGCAGCCTCGATCAGCGGTAGCATCTGGTCGAGGTCTAAGCCTAGTTCATCTTGCAGTTTCGCCAGCGGATCGCGCTCGTCGTCGGTTGCATTGGCCTGTTCGAGCAGACCGGCCAGCGCTGTTACCGATGCCGCTGGCAGCAAGCGCGTTTGCCCGTTTTGGCCCGGCTCGGTGCCGTACTCAATCGCTTCGGATTGGGTTTGCCCGGCCAGCACCGCGTATACCCGCGCCACCAAGGCGGCAAACGCATCGGATTTGCGATCACGCGGGTGGGGCAAGTTCACCGGCACTTCGGCCACAATCCGGCCCGGATTTTTGTCCATCACCACAATTCGGTCAGCCATAAAGACCGCCTCTTCGATGTTGTGGCTGACCATCAACACCGCCCGAATCTTCAAGCTGCCGCCCGTCCACAATTCCAGCACTTCGCCGCGCAGCGTCTCGGCGCTCAGCACATCGAGCGCGCTAAACGGCTCGTCAAGACAGAGCAGCTCTGGGTCAACCGCCAACGCGCGCGCGATGCCAACCTTTTGCCGCATCCCACCCGACAGCTCGCGCGGGTAGGCTTGCTCGAAACCGTCAAGGCCGACTAGATCGATCAATTCCACCGCCCGCCGGTGCGCTTCCGCTTCAGAGGCCCCCCGCGCTTTTAACGCCACCGCGACATTTTCCTCCACCGTCAGCCATGGAAAGAGGGCAAAGGTCTGGAAGACGATTGTCGCATACGGATTCACTCCCTCTAGCGCCTTGCCCCGATAGCGCACCAACCCCTCGCTGGGCCGGTTGAGACCGGTGATGATCCGCAAGAGCGTGCTCTTGCCGCAACCCGACGGGCCGAGCAGGGCCATAAATTCGCCTTCGGCAATCGTCAGGTTAATATCCTGAATAGCGGTAAACTGGCGCTCGCCCCGCCCGTAGCGTTGCGATACCCCCATCAATTCCACCAGCGGTTTTGGCTGTGCCTGCAGCATACGGTTGCTCCCTAACTATCAATTACTCCATGCGATACTTTGTCTCGGCTAGCCGGTACAGCCGCCGCCAAACCAGCCGGTTGATCGCGACCACCACGATGATCATCGCCAAAGTCGCGGCAAACAGGCCGGCAAAATCACCATTCGCCGTCGCTGCCGCAATCTGCGCCCCAATCCCGATCGTCTGGTAGGTCTGCTGGTTAAAGACCACGTACTCGGCCACAATGCTGGCATTCCACGCCCCGCCGCTGGCTGTGATTAGACCGGTGATGAGATAGGGAAACAGACCGGGCAAAATCAGCGTGCGCCACCGTTCCCAACCGTGGAGTTGCAGCAGATCACTCGTAAAGCGTAAATCTTGTGGAATTGCCGCCGCACCGGCAATGACATTGAAAAGAACGTACCATTGTGTACCCAGCATCATCAAGACGACCGCAGCAAGATTCAGCCCGCCGGGCAGCGCAAGAAAGACTAACACCAACACTGGAAAGAGAGCCGTCGCCGGCACCGACGCGGCGATTTGCACGATTGGCTGCAAGATTGCCGCCGCCCGCGGGCGCGTGCCGATGAACACTCCTACCGGTACCGTCCAGAGCAGGGCAATGGCCATCGCTGTCGCTACTCGCACCATCGTTGCGCCCACGCTCAGCCCAATTTCGCCCCATTGCGCTAGCGGCACACTCAGCAGTAAGTTGCTTCCAACCCAGCCACCCCAGCCAACTAAGACCACACTAACCGCTACTAGCACCCATTCCCACCACGAACGCCGGATCGAGACGCTGAGGTAGGGATCGGGCGCTGGCCGCCGGCTCAGCCGGCGCATAATCAACCGATCGATGGCTCCCGCCAAGCTGCTTACCCAGCTAGCTACCACCGACTGCCGGATCAAATCGTAGAACCATGACTGTGACTCTTCGTCATCCCGTTCGATCATTTCCAACCGGAACTGGCTGGCCCACGCCAGCAGCGGTCGCCAAACAAACTGGTCAAGGATGACAATTACTGCCACCAGCGTCAAGATGCCCCACCCAATCGCAGCCAGATCACCGGCGTTAGCGGCGGTTTGCAAAAACGCGCCCAACCCCGGCAGGCGGAAATCGCGATCACCCAGCGTAAAGATCTCGGCAGCCATGAGGAAAAACCAACCGCCGGCCCAACTCATCATACTATTCCAGACGAGTGCCAGTGCGCCGAAGGGAAATTCGAGCGTGGTAAACCGTTGCCAGCGCGAGAAGCGAAAGATACTGCTCGCTTCCCGTAGCTCACGCGGGATGGTGGTGAGTGACTGGTACCACGCAAAGGTCATATTCCAGACTTGGCTGGTGAAGATGAGCACCACGGCAGTTAATTCTACTGCTAGCGTTTCCGGTAGCACCGTACTTAGGCTGAGCAAGACTACCGGCAGAAATGACAGGATTGGTACGCTCTGCAAGACATCGAGTAGCGGGATCAGCACCCGCTCGGCCCGCCCATTGTAGGCCGCGATGTAGCCGTAGATCATCGTAAACAAAAACGACAGCGCATAGGCCAAGGCCATCCGTCCTACCGAACGCAAAGAGTAAAACGGCAACGCGCTCAGCGAGAGGTCGATCTCCGGCCCCTGCACCGTCTCTGGCGCGCTTTCGGCTGCGCCAATCACCAACGCCAACAACCCGACCAGCACTAGCAGCAACCAAACATCGGCTCGCGTTAAGATCGATTGGGCCGGCGGCGCGGGCGTAAAGGTTCGTGGTTTGAACATGGTCAGATACCGCTCACTTCAGATCAAGAAAACTTCGCAATGCATGGTTTTCACGTGCCCTGCTCAAGCGACCTCGCTACCTCTAAACTTTAGCGTTTGGGTATCTCTGCCGCTTGTCATAGACCCAACAGCCATGTCGCAATAGAAAAATAGATCAGTACACCACCAATATCTGCCAACGAAGTGACTAGTGGGCCGCTAGCCGCAGCCGGATCAAACCCTAACCGCCTCAATATGAAAGGCAGCGACATACCGACCAAGCTTCCCATCAGAACTACTACCAACATCGTCAACGAGACAATTCCGGCTACTTCCCAGCCGACCCGGATTACGCCCAATAACCCAACCGCAATTGCCATTGCACCGCCTAACAGTACTGCCACAAGCAACTCTTTCGTCAGCAAACGCCACCAGTCACCCTCCTCAATGTCGCCGGTTGCAAATGCGCGCACGGTCAACGTTGCTGACTGTGAACCGGCATTGCCGGCACTGTCTATCAACAACGGTAAAAAGAAGACAAGTGCAATCACAGCAGCAATAGTCTCTTCGTATGCTGCGATCACTGCCCCTGAAAAGACGTTCACGAAGACCAATCCCACCAGCCACGGTACTCGTTTCTGAACCAACTCAATGACCGGTATCTCAAGATAATTGCCGCGGAGCGGCTCGACTGCCGCACTGCGGTGGAAGTCTTCAGTTACTTCTTCCTCGGCAACATCGATCAAGTCATCGAAGGTGACAATCCCTACCAACACCCCATCAGAATCGACCACTGGTAACGCTGGTAAGCTGTAGCGTCGCAACGCTTCCACTGCCCGCTCGCGGTCATCGAATGCTGACAATGCAACGTAGCTCTCGTCCATGAGGCTCCGCACGGTCTGGGTTGGCTCGGCAAGAATAAAGCGATGCAATTCAATCGCATCGAGCAGTCGCCATTGCTCATCGGTGACGTAAATGATGTCAATCGTTTCGCTATCGCGGCCGCGTAACCGAATATGCTCAAGTGCGCGCGCAATCGTCCAATTCGGCCGCACGGCGACATAATCCGGTGTCATTAAGCGACCGACGCTCTCTTCGGGATAGCCGAGCAATTGTCGCGCCTCACGCAGATCTTCGGGGCTGAGCAGGTTGAGTAGCTTTTGTGTGACCTGCCCGGGTAGCTCTTCAAACAATTGGGTACGGTCGTCGGGGCTGAGGTTGGCAAGCAGCAAGCGCGTCTCATCCAAACTCAGACTGGTCAGTAGTTCGTATTGATCATCATGTTCGAGGTAGGAAAAGACTTCGCCTGCCAATGAACGTGGCAGCACGCGGAAGACGAGCATTCGCTCAGCGGCGGAGAGTTCGAGCAGCAGATCGGCGATCTCAGGCGCTGGCCAGCGTGAGAGTTGCTCGCGCAGATCGAGCCAGCGCTGTTCAGCAATGAGTGCCTGTACCTCATCGAAGCGAGGAGTTGGGAATGTGGTCATTGTCACCCCCTGCGCATCTTGACAGCGGCAAAGGGGCGACAACCGCAACGCAAACACAGAAAACCCCGGCGGGTAAGACCTCACCGGGGTGCGTTGCAATGATTAGGCTGCAAGCCTATTCATGCCGGCGCAACATACCGATGAGGCCGGTGTATGCGTTGATTGTTATCACCACACATTGCCGCTGACGAGAATAACTACTATCCATAGCGGTTCCGTTCCTCATCGTATCCCACCGGTGCCTAATAGGCTTCACTACTATACGCCTGAATCGGGGATTTGTCAATCGTGATCAAAGGCTAGGGGCAATGTGGTGCATTGCCCACGCCGAGCAGCAATCCCCCGATAGCGCTATCGCGCTACCAACGGCACAAACAACCGGTGCGGGCCAATCAAGATAATCGTGTCACTATTGCGGTAGACGGTTGTGCCGTTTCGTATCTCAACGAAGACCGTGCGCTCGCCACCACCATCGAGTAGTGTCCAATTGTAGGCGGATTGATACGGCATCCACTCTGTCCAGTTGATGCTGTCATTGCTCAGCCGCATTTGTTGCGCCCAGCCGGTGCCATAGATGTAGAGGTTGACATTCGGTGTTGTCGTTACTGCTGCCTCGCCGTTGATCACAACCGGGTAGGTATTCCAGCGACAACCAAAGGTCTGCGACCAGAAGTGCTTATAGGTGGCCGCGCTCTGATAGGTGTAGCCGGCGCCCATCTCGCAGAGGCCGGCGCGCAGGATGTTGTCGCGATGACCAGCGCTACCCATCCAGCCATTCATAACCGCCTCTGACGTTGCATACCCCGCCGCCAGATTCTCGGCGGCCAGTGAATAGGTGTAACCGAAAGCGGGAAACCGCTGGCCGATATTGCGCCCGAGGCTATCAGTGTGCGATAGTGTGTTACGGCTGGCATTGTCTTGCGTAATCCAATCGGCGGCGGCTTGTAGGTTATCGTTGCGCTTGAGCGGTGGCAGGTTATGAGCCATCCGGATCTGGTTGGTCAATTCGATTATTTGTTGGCGAACGTCGGTTTGCGCCGCAAGCGGCGGCGCCGGCGCCGCTATGGTTGCGCACCCTAGGCTGAGGAGAAGCAGAAGGGCAACTGTGTATTGAGCACGCATACGATCCTCGCGCGACTGAGTTGTGCTAGATCTGTGTAATGTAGTGTAATGGGAACCCCCTGTTCTCACCAGAGAGAAATCAGTCCTACTCTCTTCATCTCGACCGGCGCAGCCGCTCTATCTGCCAATGCCACACAATAGATAGATGCCTTGTCACTGCTCGACAGCCAAACATCTTCGATCACGCTGTCTTTTTGACAATTGCCAGCGGTATTGTATCATTAGCTTACCATCCCCCTTGTCCCATTTCAACAATCGCATCATGAACCTTTTCTTGTATCCGTTACAGGACAACGCAGCTTCATGACGCTGTTTTTAGCTAGAACAATCACTACCATGCTGATGTAACTGCCACCGACCAGATACGTCTCGCCATCACAGTTTCCACCATCCACCAGTTAGAAAGGCTTGCTCACAACAATGAAACTGCTCAAAAACGTCTATGGAGTTGTGGGTGTGATCATCTTTGTCTTTATCTTTGCAATGGGGATCTGGCTCGAATTTGGCTGGCGTGATTCGCTGCTGGCGGCAGCAGCTTTGACGGTGGTCGGGTTGGTATTGGAGTGGCTGCGGAATACGTTTGGGTTGCATCTCTAAATGAATCACGATGGCAACCGGAAGCGGGCCACTGATTTGGCAGCCCGCTTTCATCTTCATTCATCAACCGGCCATATCAGCGGAACATTAGCAGTCGCAAGCCGTTGAGCACCACGATGATCGTACTGCCTTCGTGCCCGACCACGCCAAGCGGCAATGGTACGCCGATAGTCAAGGTAGTCAACACCAGCACCACCACTACCGCCAGCGCGAAGGTGATATTTTGCCACACCACGCGCTGAGTGTGGCGGCTGAGGCGCAGCGCATAGGTAATCGCGCCTAAGTCATCGCGCATCAAGACCAGATCGGCGGTTTCAAGCGCAGCGTCGGTACCAGCAGCTCCCATTGCAATACCTACTGTTGCCGCCGCCAACGCCGGCGCGTCGTTCACGCCGTCACCCACCATTGCCACTGCCCCGTAGCGCTGGCGCAATTGCTCGACAATGCGCAACTTGTCGGCAGGCAATAAGCCGGCATGCACTTCATCAATCCCTAATCGGCGCGCCATCGCTTCAGCCACCTGCGGGTTATCGCCGGTCAGCATCACGATCCGCTCGATGCCGGCAGCGCGCAACTCGCCAATGCGTTGGGCCGCGTCGGGCCGCTCGCGATCCATCACTGCTACCAATCCTAACCACTGCTGGCCGCGCCGGGCCAGCAGTACGGTGCCTCGGCCTTGCGCCATCAACTCATCGGCGCGGGCCAACAACTCTGGTGGTACGGTCATGCCGGCTTCGGCAAATAGGCGCGGCGAACCGACTAGCGTCTCGACCCCGTCCCACGTTGCCCGCACCCCCATACCAGTGACGGCAGTGAACTGATCGGGGGGGGCGACCGTCATCCCGCGCTCTTCGGCGGCGTGCAAAATCGCGCGTGCAATTGGGTGCTCTGACGGCTGCTCGGCGCGGGCCACGATCGTCAAGAGGTCAAGCTCATTTATACCCTCTGTCGGCACCAGATCGGTGAGGGTCGGTTTGCCAAACGTGAGTGTGCCGGTTTTGTCAAATGCGATCACCCGCACGTTGCTCAGCTCTTCTAGATGCACGCCCCCCTTAAACAGCACCCCACGCCGCGCCCCAGCCGCAATCGCGCTCAGCAGCGAAGCCGGCACGCTGATGACCAGCGCGCATGGCGAAGCAACCGTGAGCAACACCATGCCGCGGTAGAAGGTATCGGCGAATGGCGCGCTGGTCAACACCGGCGTAGCGAGAATGAAGAGCGCTACTGCCACAATCACGCCAATCGCGTAGCGCTGCTCGAAATATTCGAGGAAGCTTTGCGACCGCGCCTTGCGCGCTTGCGCTTCGCTCACCATCGTAATGATGCGGGCCAAGGTGCTCTCGCTGGCCGGCTTGGTTACCCGCACCTCGAGCGCGCCGGTCTGGTTGAGCGTACCGGCCAGCACCGCCATGCCCGGCCCCCTCTGCACCGGCATTGACTCGCCGGTCAGCGCCGATTCGTCAAATGTGCCGTTGCCTCGCTCGATCACACCGTCGAGCGGCACCCGGTCGCCGGGGCGAAGCAGCACCACATCACCCACTTGCACCGCCTCCACCGGCAAATCGAGTTCGCGCCCGTCACGGCGCACAGTCACCGTATCGGGACGCAATTTCATGAGCGCGGTAATCGCCTGCTCGGTGCGCCGCATCGCATACGCTTGCAAGACGTTGCTCAGCGAAAAGAGGAAGAGCAAAATCGCGCCCTCGGTAAAATCGCCGAGGTAGCCTGCCCCTAACGCGGCCAGTACCATCAGCAGATCGACCTCGATCGACCAGTGGCGTAGCGACGCGATAATGGTGCGCACGGCGTAGAAGCCACCAAAAAAGTAGGTAGCAAGATGGACGGCTAGCATTATTGACTCTGGTGCGCCAGCTCCTTCCAACATTAGACCGACGATAATACCAACCAGAGTCAAAGCAACGAAGGCCGGTTCGAGGATCTCGTCGTTGAGCAGCAACGTCAGGCGCTGCCGGGGTGCTGTGTTAGAAATGGTGGTCATGACAATCTCCTCTCCGCCACCGGGTTGTATTGCCGAGTTACGAATGCAATACCTGCCGATCTTCGGGATCGAGGCGGGCCAGTAGATCATCGCCAAGGCGAGCAAAAATCCGCTGGGCGAACAGTTCCATCCAGATAAATTGGCGCGCGATCAAGACCATATTGCGGTTGGTAGTGACGGTAGCCGTCGTCGCCACATGGCCGGAAGCGATCAGAAACTCGCGTTCATCAGCCACAACGATCAACGTCTCGACCATCCCATGCAACTCGGTCTCACGTTTGGGATGGCGCACTACCTGCCCAAACGAGAAAGGCGCTTCACCGGTAAGGATGACGCCGAGCGCGACACCACGCGTGTGAGCAGCAGCAAGCGCCGGATAGAGCGCCGTGACGTCAGCATCAGTTAACACCAGCATCAACTCATGCTCGGCGCCTTCGATCAGATCACGTGCCGCTGCCAACGCTTCGCGCCTTCCGCTAAAATTCCACAGTCGGTCGCTCTCCTCGTGGCGGAAGAGCGGCATCAACTGGCTGCGCAATGCTTCAGCCCGCTCACGTGCTTCGCGCTCGTAGCGATCAAGCAGAATCGCCGGCGAGATCGGGCGGTACAAGGTCGCCTTCTCTTCAACCGATTTCAGCACTGCGCCGCGCGCTTCCAGCCGCCCTAACGCCTCGTAGACCATCGACCGCGGTACACCAGACAGCTTGCTGATCTGGTAGCCGGTAGCCGGATACTCGGTCAGCAAAGCGAGATAAACCCGCGCTTCGTACTCGGTTAGCCCCAGCGCCGTAAGTTGTTCGAGTAAGTTCGTCTCTACCATAGTTGTTCATTTCCGAACTACTAAAAGTGTACCACTCGGCACGAATTTCGTCAAGAGGATCTTTGCAAACGCTGTTCACCACCCGCAGACAAAGCGGTGGTGCAGTGCGCCGAAGAAGGTGATCGGCTGGGTTTGGGCAAAGCGTTCCGACAACCGCCGCGATGAAGACGGTTGGCCATGCAACGCCTCAGTTAGAAATGCGCGCAACAACTGCCATGCCTCGCCGGGAGCGCCGCCAGCGTTGATCGCTTCCATGCCGCCGACGAAAGCATGCGGCTGGCCGGGGAAGACGGTAAAGCGGGTGTCAACGCCTGCCGCTGTCAGATTACGCTCAAGCTGTTCGACCTCGCTCAGCGGGATCGAGGCATCGGCTCCGCCGAAGATGCCCAGCACCGGGCCGCGGATCTGGCGTAGCGCCTCAGGAGCAACGTCGGCCATGCCGTAAAAGATGCCGGTCGCCGCTACCGCCGGGTTGTGCAGGGTGTAGAGCAGCGACGTGCGGCCACCGTAACAAAAACCCATCACCGCAATCCGATCGGCCAGCACATCGGGCCGCGCTGTTAGCCACGCGAAGACGGCGTCTAAATCGGCTTGTACTTGTTCAGGAGGTGTGGTTGAAACCTGATAGATCGCGCGCGGGATCCACGTCGTGCTGGCGCCGCGGAAGGTGTCGGGGGCAATAACTACGTAGCCATCAGCGGCGAGCGCGGTCGCCTTTTCGATGATGTCAGGTCGTAATCCCCACCATTCATGGATCATAATGACCGCAGGATGCGGGCCGGGGGTGGTTGGCTCGGCGACAAAGGCCCGGATCGGGCCGGCGGGGCCGGGAATGACAGTATTGGTCAACGCCTCAACTCGTCCTGCTCCAATCAGCGCGTCCAGTGGAATGCTCAATGCTAAACCTGCGACCACCACCACGATTACTCCTACGATCCATCCCAGCACCCGGCTCAATCGTCGCATGCGACACCTCAATACTATGCTTCTCGCGCAGCCAAGCGTACCGCAGCGGAATGTAGCAGTTCACACAAACACTCTCTGCGTCCCTCGGCGACCTCTGTGGTAGACTCTTTGTCTCGTTGACAGCTCGCCGGCAATCGAGTATACTTTAGGCCGGAACGACTCCGTAGCTCAATTGGATAGAGCGTCAGCCTCCGGAGCTGAAGGTTGGTGGTTCGAGCCCACTCGGAGTCGCCAAACACGAGACCCGCCCTCAAGGGCGGGTTGCTTTATTTCTTGACAAACGCAACGGTGGTCGTAGGCCAAGGCGTCGCTCTGGCCCCAACCACTGCTCACAACGTTCCGGTTAAGATCACCTCAACCTCACCCGACGCCGCGTCGGTCGCCGGCTCGACCGTCACCATCACCTCGGTAAAGGCATTGACTTCGCGCGGCGCATTGACAATGAGCGTGGCTAACCCAGCCGCATCGACTTGGAAAGTGCCGGCGGCAATCCGCTGCACGCCATCGCTCAGCCAGAAGCGGTAGACTCGATCGGCCTGCAACGGCGGCAACCCGCTAAAGACGACCACGGCTTGCGACTCGCCGGGATACATATACATTTCTCCCCGCGCCGCGAGATTGGCCTTTGTCGGGCGCAGCTCACGGGTCGCCACACCGGGAGCGCTGACAAACGACACCAACAGCCGCTCGTGGGCAAGCTGCTCATTCAGGCGTGCAATCTGCTGCTCGGAGCGGGTCAACTGGGCAGCCAACTGGGCCTGCTGCGCTTCATTAGTAGCCACTGCTTGGCGCAAATCGTTGACCGCCGCCGCCAGTTGCTGGTTCGTCTCAGCGAGGGTCGCCACCTGCCCCTGTAGGGATACGGTCAAGCCGCCGAGAAAGAGTACCATCACTGCCAATATGGTGACCATCGCCGGCGCTAGCCAACCGGTGCGGCGCGATGAAGCAGGGCGGGCAACCGGCGCGCGCTGCGCTTGATCGGCGGCAATCCGCTCCATTAGGCGCGCGCGCACGTGGGCTGGCGGCGTAGCCGGCGCTGCCGCATACGGCAACAGGGCGACCGTTTCGCGCAACTGTTGCAATTCGGCACGCGCAGTGGGCGAAGTGTTCAGAAGCTGCTCGAGCGCCGCCAGATCGGCAGGATCAAGACTGCCCAACGCTGCGGCAGCGAGCAGTGATTGTTCGTTTTCGCGATCATAGTCGTGCATTGCCGGCTACTTTTCTAGTGGTCGTGCGGGTCTATGCCGTAGTGAAGCAATGCTTGCTTCAATTTCTGTAATCCAAGCCGGATCCGGGTTTTGATTGTTCCCAGCGGGCTTTGGAGATGATCGGCGATTTCGCGCTGCGATAGCCCGCCAAAATACGCCAGTTCAATCACTTCGCGCTGATCAGCCGGTAAATCGGCCAACGCATCAGTTATCAATCGGCGCCGTTCGGTTTCAATCGTCGCTTGTTCAACATTCTGCTGCTGATCAGGCAGTGATGATAACAGATCGTCGTCACTGCCAGCCGCCATTGGCCGTGCCTGCCGCCGCCGTAATTCGTCAATGCAGAGATTGCGCGTAATCCCGAACATCCACGGTAAAAAGGCGCTATTGGCTTGAAAGGTCGCCGAGCGCTTCCAAATCCGCCAGAACGTCTCTTGCACAACCTCTTCCGCCGGCTCCGCTGCACCGAGCATCCTCAGAGCGAGACCGTACACTACTCGCGAGTGCCGATCGTACAGTTGTGCTAACGCTGCGCTGTTGCCAGCCGCGACTAATTCCATTAATGCTTCATCGCTTAACTGGGCCAAACGGGCCGTATCGTGCGGTTGGACCACAGCCAACCCCTTATAAGATATACGCTCATCGCCCCGAATTGGATGCCTCTCAATCCGGTGATGTGCGAAGATTCCACGCAACTATTATACACGGCGCAAACGCTTTTCGGAAAACAGCGCCTTACCGCTCGTCACCCGTGCGTTTTTATCCTAAATGTGGTACAGTTATATTGAATTGAGCCATATGTTTGACAGCCGTACTGAATATGTTATAGTTCAGGTTGTGGCGAATATCACAAGGTGATAATACATCACCTGTCTCTCTGGCAAGGCGCGCCACAATCGCCGGATCGTCGTCGCCTCCGGCGCCAGACCGGCTCGGCGATCCTAGGAAGGAACAGCCGCATGGCCGGCTACCAACCGCAACTCAATCCGTCGGGATCAGTTTCGTTGCCCGAGGCTCGCATACCAACAACAAATAACCACCACAGCGCCGGCGAATTGCCACCGCAAACTGCTGGCGGCTTGGCCGGCATCTTTCACCGCGCCAATATTTTGGCTGATCTTGGCGCGATCGAACAACGGCTCCTCGAGCGCACCCATTCGCGCGTGGCGGTGATCAGCGCTGCCGGCGCGCACACGGTGCGTTCCGGCGGTAAGCGGCTGCGTGCCGCACTCGCTGTGCTGGCTGCTCGCCTCGGCCACTATCACCTTGACCGCGTGCTGCACCCGGCAGCCGCCGCCGAATTGATTCACGCCGCGTCGCTCGTGCATGACGATTTGGTCGATCAGGCGAACCGCCGCCGGGGCCAGATCACTGTCCATGCCCGCTGGGATAACGACGTGGCGTTGATGGTCGGCGACTACTTCTTTGCCCTCGCCGCCGCCGAGATGGCGCTTAGCCCCGACCCACGCATTATCACCTTTTACGCCGAAGCGGTGCAAACTATTTGCGAGGGTGAGTTGAGCCCGGTAACAGTTGTCGAGCCGTTCGACCGCGCCCTGCGCCAGTATCTCTACAAGACCGGCGCCAAGACGGCAGTACTGTTTGAAGCAGCTTGCAAGGCCGGGATGGTGGCCGGCGGCGGCAGCGATGAGCAGATCGCGGCCATAGGCCGTTATGGCTATGATCTTGGGATGGCGTTCCAGATCGTCGATGACGTGCTCGACTTTATCGGCGATGAGCGGACGCTCGGCAAGCCAGCCGGCAACGATTTGCGCCAAGGCACGATTACGCTCCCGCTTATTTATGCCACTGCTGCTTCGCCAAGCCCGTTACTGCGCGATGTGTTAACCCAAACAACACCGGCAGATGCACTGGTCGCCGAAGTTATCCGTGAGGTTATTGCCGTTGGAGGTGTCACCGCTGCTCAAACTGAGGCCGAGCGCTACATCGAGCAGGCAATCGCCCATCTCAATATTTTCCCGCCGAGTCCGGCACGGCAGGCCCTCATTGACATTGCCCATTTTGTGATCGAACGCACCGTGTAGAGGCACAGCGGCGCCGCTCCTCTTCGCGGTAGGCAGCAGCGCTGCACCTCTTCACAACCCACTATGCCGCAACGCATAGCGCACGCCATCACGCAGATCGGCGCGAGTGATGATGTTGTTTAAATCAACTCCTAACGCAACCAATGTCTGCGCGACATCGGGGCGAATGCCGGTCATTACCAATTGCGTCCCCAGTAAGCGCACCGAGGTGGCGCATTGCAAGATGGCGTGCGCCACCTGTGTATCAATGACCGGCACTCCGGTCACGTCAAGCACTACCACTCGCGCTTGCCGCTGCTGCACCGTATGCAGTAATGCCTTAATCAGCATCGCCGTGCGCGCGCTGTCAAAGGCGCCTACCATCGGCGCTAACAGCACCCGCGGCGCCACTTCTAGCAACGGCGTTGAAAGCTCGGCTAACAACGCGGCTTGCGCTGCGATGACCTCTTCGCGGATTGCCAACTGCCGGCGCAGCTCTTCGGCTTGCTTAATGTCGGTAATGTCGATCCGCAACCCAACCACGCCGCCATCAGCCGTGCGCCGCTCAACGATCCGGATCCATCTCCCATCGGCAAGGCGCTGCTCAATCGGCGCTAGCTCAGCATGCAACCGTAACCGCTCAGCCACCCATTCCTCTACTCGACCAATCGCTTCGGCGTACTGCCCCCGCTCAGCACCGACACGAATGAACTCAGCAAAAGGACGCCCCGGCGTGATCAGATCGGCGCTAATTGCGTAGAGTTCGCGGTAACGCCGGTTACAGAAGACGATCCGATCCTCGGCGTCGAGCAAGAGAAAGCCCTCTTCAAGGCTATCGAGCGCGCTTAAGATTACTTCTAACTGCTGCTCGGCGGCGCGCTGCGCCGTCAACAACGCCGTGACCTCAACCACTTGGGCTGTCAACGCTGTTTCACTGCACCGGATTGCTACCTGCGCGTGCCGCGACCGATCGCAACGCAGCGGTGCAGCTAACTGTAAGGGCGGATCATCCGGCGCGAGCGTTGCCACCCACAATCGGGCCGCAGCGAGATCGTGCTCATCCCACGCTAATACGCCGGCGCAAGCAGCGATCAAGTCGTGGGGCCGATCACCCGTCTCGCTTAACTCCAACCACAAACGATTACACTGCACTGGCCCGTCCGTCGGCGCATACGCGGTAGGCAACGGCAACGCATCTAGCATTGCATAGCTCTCGTTGGTCATAGGAAGCGATCGTGTAAGAGCGGATGACGCCTCTGTATTATAACGCAGTCTACAATCGCCCGATGTATCTGAATGCCGGTTGATCTGGCTCGCGACAACGAGGCGAAGTGTGGTATAACCATGATAGGTTTGCAAAAGTTTTGCAAAGCTCTGACAGGAGGACTACAATGACTCTCACCGGAATGCATGCGTTGGTCACCGGCGGCGGTCGCGGATTAGGACGGGCCAGCGCGCTCGCACTGGCAAAGGCCGGTGCAACGGTTTCGGTGCTGGCCCGCAGCGCCGATGAAGTCGCCGAGACGGTCTGGCTGATTGAAGAGGGCGGGAGAGAAGCGTTGGCCCTTTCCGCCGATGTGCGCGAGAGTAGCCAACTCGAACAAGCTGTTGCCCAAGCCCGCGCCCGCTTTGGCCCCATCCGGGTCTTGGTCGCTGCCGCCGGCATTGGCCTGCGCGCGCCTATCTACGAAACTAGCGAAGCCCAGTGGGATGCAGTAGTTGACACCATACTCAAGGGGGTGTTTCTCAGTGCACGGGCTGTCATCCCCGATATGATCGAAGCCGGCGGCGGCAATATCATCATCGTCGGCGCTCCGCTCGACCGTATCGCCGTGCCCGGCTTTGCCGCTTACTATGCCGCCAAAGCCGGCGTTGACGGCTTGGCGCGGGTGATGGCGAAAGACCTCCGGCGCTTTGGCATCAATGTCAATCTCGTCCACCCCGGTGGCTTTGCCGACACCCAAATGGTGCGTACCACCGTCCCTGAAGTTCGCACCGGCTTGCTTAGCCCCGACGAAATTGGGCCGGCGGTAGTCGAACTCGCTGCGCTGCCGCCGCGTAGCCAAACCGGCCAAACTATCGATGCACACGCGCGCAGATTGGCTCAAAATTAGTCTGTTCATGGTCTTGACAAAACCTGTGCAAAGATCGAAAATATACACATCCGAAATCTTTGAGGCGGCGTATATCTAGACAGAGAATAATCAACGCCCCGCAAAGAGACAGCATCCGCGCTGTCGCTGCCAGCCGGAGACAAGGAGTACTGCCGTGAAAGCCTTCCCTCAGAATCACCCAGCCGACAGTGAAATCGAACCGGAAGAGTCCGTTGAGGCCGCCGAACTCGATGCTGAGTGGGATGGCGATGTAGAACTCATCGTGGAAGACGAGGAGTTGATCGAGCCAGTCGAAGACCTCAGTGATGAGAGTGATTTTGAGGCGGTCGAGGATTCGGTGCAGCTCTATCTGCAAGAGATTGGGCAGGTACCGCTGTTGACCGCCGAAGAAGAGGTCGAGCTGGCCCAGCAGTACAGTCGCGGCAAAGAGGCGCGCCGGCGGTTGCAACACGAGCAGTACGCCAATGACCGCGAGCGGATGCGGCTAGAGATGGAAGTGGCCCGTGGTGAAGAAGCGCGCCGTCGCCTTATTCAAGCCAACCTGCGTTTGGTAGTGAGCGTGGCCAAGAAATATATCGGCAGCCCAATGGCCTTTATGGATCTGGTGCAAGAGGGCAATATCGGCCTGATGCGCGCCGTCGAGAAGTTTGACTATACCAAGGGCAACCGTTTCAGTACCTACGCTACGTGGTGGATCCGGCAAGCGGTGACGCGCGCCATCGCCGAGCAGAGCCGCCTCATCCGGTTGCCGGTTCATCTTAGCGAGTCGATCGCTCATCTGCGCCGTGCCATCTACCGGCTTGAGCAGGAGTTTGAGCGCGAGCCGACCGCCGAAGAGCTAGCGCATGCGCTCAATATGAGTTTGCGTAAGGTAAAGCGGCTGTTGCGCGCTTCAACCCAGCCGATTTCGCTCGAGCAACCGCTCAACAACGAGCAAGAGGGCCGCGTTAGCGAGACGCTGGCCGACGAGACGGCGGTTTCGCCGATGGAAATTGCCGAACAGAATATGTTGCAGGCTGAGATCACGGCAGCGCTGAATGAGTTACCCGAACGCGAGCGCAAGATTTTGCAGTTGCGCTACGGCTTGCTCGACGGCCAGCGCCGCACGCTCGAAGAGGTGGGAGCCACTTTTGGCATCACTCGCGAACGCACGCGCCAGATTGAGGCCGAGGCCCTCCGCCGCTTGCGCCATCCCAGCGTCGGGCACCGGCTGTATGGGTATCTGGATTGAGACACCAGTATAGATGTACGGGCGGGTTCGAGACCCGCCCTTATGATTCATACCTCGCCGGTTTCTGTTCTGCCAGCGGTTCTCGCCCGTACAGCGCCGTTAGGTAGGCTAGATGGTGCGCATGATCAATAGTGAGTTGCTCAGGCCGCATCCGCCATGCCCAATTGCCTTCGGCTCGCCCCGGAAGATTCAGTCGCGCCCACGACCCTAACCCCAACACGTCTTGCATCGGGATGATTACCGTGTCGGCAACCGACATCAACGCCGCCCGGATGAAATCCCATGCAATTGTTTCGTCGCGCGCGCCGAGGTAGTTGCGCACATGTTGGCGAGTATGCTCATCGAGGGTTGACCACCATCCTACCGTGGTGTCGTTGTCGTGCGTGCCGGTATAGACCACGAGATCGCGGGTGTAGTTGTGCGGCAAATAGTTGCTCGACGCATCACCGCCCCATGCAAATTGCAACACTGCCATGCCCGGAAAGCCGAGTTGCCGTCGCAGCTCGTCTACATCCGGCGTGATCAGCCCCAAATCCTCGGCAATAATCGGCACTGACCCTAACTGCGCACGTACCGCCGCAAACAGCGCCGCGCCGGGGCCGGGAACCCAACGGCCTTCCGTGGCGGTGGCGGCTTGCGCCGGCACTTCCCAGTAGGCGGCAAAACCGCGGAAGTGGTCGATCCGCACAATATCAACGAGACGAAACAGCAGCCGGAAGCGTTCGATCCACCAGTCGTAGCCGCGTCGAGCCAAGACCTCCCACCGGTAGAGCGGGTTGCCCCAGCGCTGACCGGTTGGACTAAAGTAATCTGGCGGCACTCCGGCGACTACAGTGGGGTTGCCTTCAGCATCGAGGTGGAAGATCTCAGGGTTAGCCCAGACATCCGCGCTGTCATAGGCGACAAAGATCGGCAAGTCGCCAATAATCTGCACTCCACGTTGGTTGGCGTAGTGGCGTAACGCCGCCCACTGGGTAAAGAAGACCCACTGCAAGAACTGTTGGAACCGGATCCGGTCAGCTAATTGCCGGTGCGCCGTCTCGATCGCCGCCGGTTCGCGCCGGGCCAGCCCTAGCTCCCAATGATTCCATGGCTCGCCGTGATAGGCCTCTTTCAGCGCAGCGAACAGGGCAAAGGTGTTGAGCCACGCTTGCTGTTCGGCGCAGAACTGTTCAAAAGCGGCGCGTTGCTGGCTGTCAGCCTGTGCGGTAAAGCGGGCAAAGGCCCATTCGAGCCGGGTCAGCTTCCATGGAATGACTGCGCCATAGTCAATCCAGTCGCTGTATGCGCCCGGCGCATCTTGCAACGCCCCCTCATCGAGCCAGCCCGCCCGCGCTAATTGTTCCAGTGAAATCAACAATGGATTGCCGGCTAGCGCCGAGAGGCCAGCATACGGCGAATCGCCGTAACTCGTCGGGCCAAGCGGCATAATCTGCCACCGCCGCTGCTTCGCCGCCGCTAACCAATCAACAAAGCGATAGGCTGTATCGCCAATATCACCAATCCCGCCAGCGCCCGGCAACGCCGAGGGATGTAAAAGAATGCCGCTGACCCGCCGATCATACATGGTATCACCTCGGAAACGCACAATGCCACTATTTCGTTGTATGCGCAATTATAACACAGGAAACGAATTGAGTGAGGATGAACCAGCATCCGTTCACAGAATCCGTTTGCCCAACGCCGACAACGCCAATTCGACGGCTAGCTCGGCGGTGGCATTGCGCTCATCGAGGATAGGATTTACCTCAACGATATCGAGGCTGCGTAACGCGCCACTCTCGGCGATCAGCTCCATCGCCAGATGAGCTTCACGCGCCGAGATGCCGCCGCCGACTGGTGTGCCGACGCCGGGAGCTTCACGGGGGTCAACTACATCGAGGTCAAAGCTGAGGTGAAAGCCGTCGGTGCCTCTGGTCGCAATCGCTAACGCTTGCTCCATCACCGCTGCCATCCCGCGCCGGTCGATCTCGTGCATGGTAAAGACGGTAATAGCGGAAGTGCGCAACGCTTCCCGCTCAAGCGGATCGAGATCGCGCACGGCGATTAAGACCACCTGCGCCGGATCAAATGCTGGCGTCCGACCCGCTAGACTGGTCAGTAGCGGATGGCCACGTCCGCTAAGAACGGCAAGTGGCATCCCGT
The DNA here is from genome assembly GCF_938091255.1 of uncultured Chloroflexus sp. NCBI lineage: Bacteria > Bacillati > Chloroflexota > Chloroflexia > Chloroflexales > Chloroflexaceae > Chloroflexus > uncultured Chloroflexus sp. The sequence goes on along the minus strand of NZ_CALLJH010000006.1, from coordinate 156,038 downwards.
GGATATTGCCGCTCGGTGTGGTGTGTTCATCGTTAAAATCGGCGTGCGCGTCGATCCAAATGAGGCCAAGGCGACGACCGCGTGCGCTGCCACTCGCCGAGCCGATCGTAAGGCTATGATCGCCGCCGAGGATCAGTGGTACCATTGCTTGCGCGGTGATGTTGCAGACCAGATCGGCTAACCGTTGGCACACTTCAGCAATTGGCTCAAGGTAACGAAGCCGTGATTCGGGCGGCGGCAGCGGCGTTGTCTCGACCATTGGCGTGGTCAAATTGCCGAAATCAACCACCTGATAACTAAGGTCATGTAACCGGCGGCTGAGACCGGCATAGCGTATCGCGCTCGGCCCCATATCTACGCCGCGCCGCCCCGCACCAAGATCGATTGGCACGCCGAGAATGGCAACCCGCCTTTCGCTAGTCATGAGGTGGCTGGCTCCTCTTCTTTGTCGCTCGTTAGCGGCAATGCTTCCGGTGGGCCAAAGAAGACTTCTAGCACTCCGTTGCGGAAATACGCCCGCCGCGCCGGTCGCTCGGCGAGGGTGGTGGGCAAGAGCATGTCACGCCGAAAATTGCCGATTTCGATAAACAACTCATCGCCGCGTTTGGTCATCGAAACTTTGCCAATCTCGACGTGCGGCAACGGCAAGCGCAAGACGTATTCGTCACCTTGCTTGACAATCTCTTGCGTTTTGCCAATAAAATGCACCTTAACTGGGTCATCATCGCCGAACAATTGCTGACCAACCATCGATAGATCGTTGATCCCGGCCAAATCACGCGCATAGTAAGGGCTTTCCCAAATCGGTAGCGGACGGAAGAGGTCATAGACCATCTGGCGATAACCCTGCTGGATGCGGGCCAGCTCTTGCATAAATGCGCCTTCAACCTGATCGACCGGCAACACCCGGTTGAGCACGACACCATCAACCGGATACCCAAACAGGGCCAGATAGGTCGAAGCGCGCTGCGCCTCTTTGATCACCATCCGTTCAGGGTTGACGACGAGCCGGTATGAGCTGACCTGCGGATCGGTTAGCGTCGCCCGCAACGCTTCCACACCCTTCGTTAACCGCTCAAGTTTCGCAAAGACATCAGTCGCCGGCACCAATTGTTTGACCAGCGGGCGGGCCACTTTCAGCGTGGTCGGTTCCCAGTCCATCACCCGCGCCGCATACCACTGGAAGGTCTCCGGCATCGTCAGTAAGCGCACCGTTTCCCCGGTTGGCGCTGCGTCAACAATCACGACATCAAAGTTGCCATCGCGGGCTTGCCGGCGGATGTGGAGCAAGCTCACAACTTCTTCCATGCCGGGAATAATGGCCAATTCTTCAGCCGCCACTTCATCAACCCCGCGCCGGCGTAGCAGATTGCTCAAATAGACGCGCAGTTCACCCCAGTGTTGGCGCACTTCATCGAGCACATTAATCTCTTGCCCCCATAACCGTTCACCGATCTGGGTCGGCAGTGACCCCAGCGGGGTGTCAAGGGCATCGGCCAAACTATGCGCTACATCGGTACTCACGACTAGCGTGCGATAACCTAGCTCGGCTGCCCGCACCGCCGTCGCCGCCGAGGTCGTGGTCTTGCCAACGCCGCCCTTGCCAAGATAGAGGATCAGCCGCATTGATGCATCCTTTGTCTGTTTGTCGCCACGAAAAAGTCGCTCATCTTGCTGATGCGACGCCGCATCAATTGTATCTGTTGCAATTCAGCCCGTCAATAAGCTATGGTACACTACCTACGATGATACTCGATCATCACTGCTACATCAAGGTGTAAGGATTACCAGTGCTTTCTGATCTGTTTCTTATTCGTCATGGGCAACCGGTGCATCATCCGGCTATCCCCTATCAATTGCCGCCGGGGCCTGATCTGTCCGAACGTGGCCGCGCCGAAGCGCGGCAAGTCGCCGCATTCTTAGCAGATAAGGGTGTCGAAATCCTCTTTGCTTCGCCGTTTGCCCGCACGACCCAAACGGCTGAGGTGCTCGTCGATACGCTCGGTTTGCCGGTTACGTTCACTGCGCTGGTGCAAGAGCATGCGCCGAGCGAGTCGTTTGACCATGTGCGCGCGCGGGTACGCGAGTTACTGGCCGGACTAGCCGATTCTCCCTACCAGCGGGTAGGTATCGTCACCCATGGCTCGCCGATCCGGGCTTTTTTACTTGAACTAAGCCACGATCAGATCGATCTGAGTGGGCACGTGTATCAGGGTGGCAACCCTGCGCCTACCTGTGGGGTCTGGCATATAACCTTCAATCATCAGCGCGCTTGCCGGTTTGAATTGGTCTTTAAGCCAACAGGTTAGCTCAATGCACCCTTGGGTTTGTGCCTTGCCCCTGCCAAGGGTACGAGGATATAACAGAAGCAAACATACGCGGAACTGAGTGCGGTGGGGAAGGGGCTACGAATGGACACAGATAGCGCGTGTGGCATCGTTCTAAACTCCGTATACCTCTGCGCCTTCGCGCCTTTGTTTACGTTTCGCGTTTTTCATAAGGGAAAGGCATAGCTATGAGCGACCTCGACCTTGTGATGGCTGCCTTCGCTGACCGTCTACGCACTGCCCGTCACGTCGCCGTACTAACCGGCGCCGGCATCTCAGCCGAGAGCGGCATTCCTACCTTTCGCGATGCTCAGACTGGCCTCTGGTCACACTTTAATCCCGAAGAACTGGCCTCGCCGGACGGCTTTGCCCGTAACCCGGCCTTAGTCTGGCGTTGGTATGCCGAACGGCGAGTGAAGGCCTGCGCCGCCCAGCCTAATCCGGCCCACTATGCACTGGCGGAATTGGCCAAGCGCGTGCCGCACCTGACCCTGATAACCCAAAATATTGATGGTCTTCATCAGCGGGCCGGCAGTCCCTGCGTTATCGAATTGCACGGCAGCCTGCATCGCGCCCGCTGTACAGTCGATGGCTCGGTGCATACAACGTGGGATTATGACGAGGAATTGCCGCACTGCCCGAATTGCGGCGCGATGCTGCGCCCCGATGTGGTTTGGTTTGGCGAACTGTTGCCGCGGCGGGCGCTGGAAATGGCATGGGAGGCTGCACTCGATTGTGATGTTTTTATGTCAATTGGAACATCGGGCGTGGTCGAGCCGGCGGCGTCATTACCGCGAGTGGCGCTTAGCCACGACGCAGCGGTGCTCATCCTCAATCTCGAACAAACTACTGCTGCTCGCCCGCCGCTCTTTACCATCAGCGGCAAAGCTGGCGAGGTGTTGCCGCGGTTGGTCAGGGAGGCGTTTGACCGGTAAACGCGATCTCTCTCCTTGCGAGGGGCAGTAGGTCACAGCCTGCTAGAGTGGGGCGGTCTATCCGCAGCTATTTCCTACTCTCGCGCAGACCAATGGCGCGCAGGCATCCCCACGCTCGCGAGGAATTGCGTTGCCGCGCGGCGGACCGAGCGCGGCTCGGCTCCTACCGCTCGGCTCACAATGCCGTACAATGCCGCCATCCCACAAGGTTGACCTTGCAAGATGGCGGGGTAAAGCAGGAGGCAGGTGTTCACTGCATCGCGGCAGTCGCTGCTTGGCGGAAGGCATTCACCGCAGCGTCAATCACCTTTTGCGGATCGCCCCCGACAGAGGTCACCATCGCGCGCAGCGTTTCCCCGTTGCGCAACCGCGAGCGAATGGTTGCCACATCGAGCCCGGTCTGATCGGCTGCTGCCTGAATCAGCCACCCTAGCGTGCTGCGCTCGGCTGCTTTGGCCGCCCGATCGGCTAACTGCGCGCCCACCGTCGTATCGTTGACCAAGGTTGTCGCCCGCTCGCGAATGGTGGTCAGCATCTGATCAGCCTCAGCCTGCGTCATACGCCCTTTGCTCACCGCTTGATTGAGCCGCACCTTGGCCGCATCCACCACCGCCTGCACCAACGCATCGCCGCTGCTACCATTGGCAGATGCGATCTGGGCCAAACTCCGGCCATTCTGCAACTCGACGCGAATCGTCGCCATATCAAGACCGGTTAGATTTTGCAGGGCTTTGATCAATTGCCCAACGTTGACTGTGCCCACGCCACGCCAACCGCCGCCGCCTCTCCCGTATGCCACCTCGACCGGAGTCGAATGGGGTGCTACTGCTTGCGCTGCACTCACCAACGCCGGCTGGCTCCAAAGCAGGGTCAACGCCAACGCTGCGCCAGCGAGACCACTAAACAGGGTTCGTTTCATGGTATCTCCTCCGTGGTGTCGTTGTGCTGCAAAGTGCCCCGACTGATCCGGGGTCAGATGTACTCTAGCACCCAACTTTGAAGAAATTATGAACCGGCAACGAGCAACTTGAGGAGACGGCTGCAACAATGTTGCGCCGGCAACGTCATACAGACAGGTATCGCGTAGCGATAGATAGCAAAGGAGAAGTGTTATGGCAACCACTCGCTTAACACGCAGCGCCACCGATAGCATGATCGGCGGCGTGTGCGGCGGCCTCGCCCGCTATTTCGGCATCGACAGCACGATTGTCCGGCTGGTGTTCGTGTTAGCGGTGCTGAGCGGTCTCAGCCCACTCATCTACATCGTGCTCTGGATCATTATGCCGAAAGAGGAATTGGCGCAGCCTACACCGCCAGCCCAAGACCCCACCGGTGAATGGAAGTACGATCCGTACACCGGCCAGCGGATCCGATAACCGATCTGCAAGTGATACGGGCGGGTTTCAAACCCGCCCGTACCAGTTTCCGCCTCCCATCTCCCCAGCATTGACGTCTCGGCGTACTCAGCGTATGATTCCGGTAACACCAGTATCTACCGCGCCAAACCGATGAACCTGCCAACCGCCGTCGCCAACCTGATCACCACCGCGCTTGGCCGCCCGATCGAGCGGGTCGATCACCTCGGCGGCAGCTTTGGCGCGCGCCTTGCGCGCGTCACGATCGGCGGGCAACGCTTTGCCCTCAAGTGGGCCGCTAGCGGAGCGCCAGCGGCGATGGTGGCTGCCGAAGCGCACGGTCTGCGCACGCTTGCCGCCGCCAACGCCATCCGCGTGCCTACGGTCGTCTTCGCATGCGAGGCCAATGACCACCAACCCGCCATCGTGCTCAGTGAATGGATCGCAGGCGATGGCCACCCCCCCGATCCAGCCCAACTTGGCGAACAGCTCGCTGCGCTGCACCGCCACACCGGTGCTGCGTATGGCCTTGAGCGCGATAACTTCATCGGCGGCACCCCGCAAATCAATGGCTGGATGGATGACTGGATCGCCTTTTTCCGCGAGCGACGCCTGTGGCCGCAGATCGAACTGGCTGCTCGCAACGGTCTCTTGCCTGCGCATCGCCGACAGATGCTCGAACGAGTTGTGAGCCGGCTTGACGAGTGGCTGAGCGGCGTGCCGCGCGTTCCTTCGCTCATTCACGGCGATCTGTGGAGTGGTAACGTGATCGCTGGCCCCGGCAGCGCGCCGGTCTTGATCGACCCCGCCATTTCGTACAGTGACCGCGAGGCCGAACTGGCCTTTACCGAACTCTTCGGTGGCTTCTCGCCCCGTTTCTACGCCGCGTATCAGACGGCATGGCCGCTCGATCCCGGCTACCGCGACCGGCGCGCGCTCTACAACCTTTACCACTTGCTCAACCATCTGAACCTGTTCGGCGAAGGCTATGGCACGCAGGTTGACGCAGTAGCTCGCCGGTATGGATAGGCACCACGTGAACGAACGTCTGATTAAACAGTTCTGTGAAAAGCATATAGAGTACGGCAGTTAACCTGCCGTACTCTATCAAAAAGTAGCACGCTATTCGCGCAGCCTATCGCTTAGCGCGTCTGGTTCTGTTCACGTGTGCGTTTGCAGGTATTAATACCAAAGACCCAATATAACGGGCATACTGCATAAGCCGCTGTAGCAAACATAATCAGCGCGAGAAACCCAGTGATAACCTGCAACCAGAAGAGCTGGCCAAACAGCGAAATCAACCCGAACGTCATCGTCAACACGAGACGAATATCACGATCAAGCGTGCCTACATTGCGCATAGTAACAATCCTTTCCCTCAACCTTTCTCGTGCCTAGCATAACAATCTTGGCTACGCTTGTTGGTGAAGATCTCACTACTGAGCGTAATGATTACTCATTTGCATTGTAAGGCAGGAAGTCAGACCATGCCATTTCGAAGAGGATTGACTCTTGTGCTACAATAGGGCAGTTTCGCCGAGACTATGCTGTGGGGAGCTATGAAGGACGAAACCACTGAAATGCCAATTGATCAGAATGATCCGTTCGGTTTGGCTGCTGTGCGCGATCTGTTGCATATGCTCGAGGAGAGCGATGTGTACGAAATCACGATCGAGCGCGGCAATGCCAAGTTGCATGTCAAACGCGGCCAGCCTAGCCCTAGCGGCGTGATCTATTCTGCACCGCTGCCCGCCGCACCGCTCAGCGCACCGCTCAGCGCACCCCTGCCAACCACACCAGTGACGCCTTTCGTCCAACCGCCGCCAACGCCAGAGGGGCCGCCGGTCGAGATGCCGGCTGGTCATACGATTACCGCACCAATGGTCGGCACCTTCTATGCCGCTCCCTCGCCGAAAGACAAGCCGTTCGTGCAGGAAGGCGATGAGGTGCGGGTTGGCGATACCGTCGGCATTGTTGAAGCAATGAAGATGATGAACGAGATCGAGAGTGACGTCGCCGGACGGGTGGCGCGCATTCTGGTCAAGAATGGGCAGCCAGTTGAGTACGGCCAGCCGTTGATGGTGATTGAACCGCTTTGATGCGCGCTTTTTCGGTGTCTGACTTGAATAGCGCTCTGCGCGCTCATCTGGAAGGCGACGGCTTGTTCTTCGACCTTTGGCTGCTAGCTGAAGTCGTGGAATTCCGCCGCTACCCTTCAGGGCACTGCTACTTTACCCTGAAAGATGAGCAAGCGAGCATTCGGGCCGTGCTCTGGCGCAGTGCCGCCGACCGGCTGGCAAAGCTGCCGGCCAACGGCGAGGCGGTGCTTGCCCATGGCCGAGTTGGCTTCTACGAAGCCCGTGGTGAAGTGCAGTTCGTCGTTGATCAGATCGTGCCGGCGGGGGAAGGCTTGCTCAACGCGCAACTCGAACAACTGCGCGCCCGCCTCGAAGCTGAAGGGTTGTTCGATGAGCGCCGCAAGCGACCATTGCCTCCCCTGCCGCGCCGGATCGGGATCGTCACCTCGCTCCAAGCGGCAGCGCTGCAAGATATGCTGACCATTTTCCGCCGCCGCTACCCGCTCGCCGAAATCGTATTATCACCGTGTCTGGTTCAAGGCGAATTGGCCCCGGCTAGCATTGTGGCTGCGCTCCGCCGCATCTATGCCGAACCGGTCGATCTCGTGATCGTAGCCCGTGGCGGCGGCGCCAGCGAGGATCTGGCGGCGTTCAATGATGAACAGGTGGTGCGGACAGTTGCTGCCAGCCCGGTGCCGATGATCACCGGTGTTGGCCACGAGACCGATACTACCTTGGTTGATGCCGTAGCCGATGTACGCGCCCCAACCCCTTCCGCCGCCGCCGAGTTGGCTACTCCGGAAATGGTCGCTCTGCGTCAGCGGGTTGCCGAGTGGCGCGAACGCGCCGCAAACGCCATGCTGGTCTACCTCGATGAGCAACGCCGCACAATTGCCCAGCAGACCAGCACGCTCCAACGCAACCATCCCCGCCGCCGCTTCGATGCCGCTCGCCAAACGGTTGATGAACTATCCCGGCGAGCCGAGCGCGCATTCGAGCGATGGCTCACCCTCGAACAAACCCGTTTGCAGGGTATGCAGGCTCGCCTGCATACCCTCAGCCCGCAAGCGACGCTGGCCCGTGGCTATGCGATCGCACAACGCGCCGATGGGCAAGTCGTTACCGATCCGGCGCAGGTGCAAGCGGGCGAGTCACTCCACCTCACGTTACGCGCCGGTACGCTGCTCGTCGCTGTAGAGGATCTCCATGAGTGAACCAACTGCCGTTGAACAGTACGAGACGTTGCTGGCCGAGTTGCAAGCAGTGGTAGAACGGCTCGAGCGCGGCGAGCTATCACTTGCCGACGCATTGCGCCTCTACGAACGTGGCGCTGAACTGGCTGCAGCTTGCCAGCAATTACTCGATGCCGCCGAATTGCGCGTGCGCCAGCTCGATAGCGCGTAACCGGAGCCTGAGTCGTCATGAGCGTCTCAATCGCGGAAAAAGTCTATCGTTACCCGCTTCGTCAGCGATGGTGGCGCGCGACACTGGCGAATCTGCTGGTGATCGCTAGCCTTGGCATTACTGTGTACCAGCTTCTCCGCGGTATCGTAACTGCTAGCGAACCAGTGGCGCTCTGGTTGCGCCGCACGCCATGGCTCCGCCCGCTCTACGATGGACTTTCACCGCTGCCGAGCAATCTGAGCTTATGGTTTCCAGAAGCGCTAGCGATGCTGCTGTGGGCTGCAGGTGGCTTGTTTATCGCGTTAGTCCTCCGCAACGCACTGCCGGCTATCCGAACCAGCACCCGTGGCCTGCTCGTCGAGTTTGCCGGCGGCTGGCTGCCAGTGGCTTGGGAAGATATGCAACAGATCCATGTCACCGGCGATGAGGCCGGCCAGCGCTTTATATTGCTGGTGATCCCCGCCAAACAAGCCAAGCGTCTGACCGGCTGGCATCGGGTGTATGGTTTGTTGTACGGCACAACTTTCCAGCCGGCCTTCTTGATTTCGTCATCAATCGAGAAATTTGACGATTTACTGAATACCATCCTGCAAGAGAATAACCGTGCAATCCGTGGGGTTGAAGGTGTACAGCCAGTAATGGTTGACGAACAACGCCGCTCACCCCTGTTTGGCCTGTTCTTGCGTGACGCTTCCGTCGAACTATCGGCTGCCAATACCGTCTTACCGCCAACGACCGCGCCAGAGGTGACGGCTACTCTCCCTGCATGGTCATTGATCAGGATCGCTCACCTCAGCGTGATAGTGCTTGTTCTGATCTTTGGTCTGCTGCACTATCGCAGTTACTGGGATCGAGCGCTCACTCTCATGTTTCCAGAGTTGCGCAGTAACCCTTCGCTGCTGTGGGTCAGTCAAGATCCAGTCTATCGCGCGATTTTTCTTGCCTATCAAGGCGCCAGTGTACCCTTTTTCGGCTTCGCCGAACGGCCCGACCTGCCGGCCCCAATGTGGCTGCTGATCGCCGCCCATCTGCTGCTTGCGCTCGTGATCGCTCTGGCTTTCGCATTGCTGATCGCTATCCCCTCGTCAGCTATTGCTGGTCAAAACGGGATGATCGTGCGCTTTCTCCCCCGTCCGGTGCCATTCGCACGCACTCTTCCGTGGGCGAGTATCAATGCGTTTCAGGTGATCGATCTCGGCTTTGGCCGTAGCATCGCTTTTGTCCAATCACCAGCGCTGCCGTGGCTCAGCCGGCTGTGCGGCTTGATAGTGACGGGGAAATGGACGCCGGGAGCCATCTTGATTGGCACAATGAAGAACTGGCCAGCATTGATCGAACGGTGCGAAGAACGCTTAGGCCATCTGCCGCCAATCCACAATACGCCCCGCTTCCAACCAGCGGCGTTTATGCCTAACCTGCAACTGATTAGCCAGCCGATGGCAACGATCACTGCGCTAAAAGCGGAATTGGCCGCCACCGACGCAACGACAACCAATCTGCTGTGGCGAGCTGGCAGGGTGATGCTCGTGGTATCATTGCCGCTGGGGTTGATGTTTGCCGTTCCTGCCTTGATTGACGGTGATCGCTGGCCAGAACTCGGCATTATCTTGGGCGGGATTAGCTTTTGGCTGGCTGGCTTGCTCGAATGGCCGCTGGTCGTGCTGATTTCGCTGATCATTCACGGCGTGCTCGACAACGACCAAGAGCAGGTTCATATTTTCACGTTCTACCCGCTGGTGCAGATGCCGCGCCTGTTGCCGCTGCTACTGGCCCTGATTTGCCTCATTATCAATCTGCCATGGCTGGCCGCTATCCTCTGGCTTGCTTCCCTCGCGATTGCCTACTGGGTGACAGTGGCGCTCTGGGTGGATGTGTACGAGTGGGAAGGTGCGCAGGCGATTCTGGGCGGTCTGCTACCGGCGATCTGGCAGCTTTTTGTGATGGTGGGATTCTGGCTGTTACGGTAAAATTGGCGTTGCAAACCTATTGGTGGTATTCAGAGTAATTATAGAGGGGATATTGACAATGGATCGCATCCGTATCGCTACCGAAGCTGCGCCGGCAGCGATTGGGCCGTACTCGCAAGCCATCCGGGCGGGCAACCTGATCTTTGTGTCCGGGCAGTTGCCGATCAATCCAGCCACTAACGAGATGATCACTGACGACATCGGCGCGATGACCCGGCAGATCTTTGCGAATATTGCCGCTATTTTGCACGAGGCGGGCAGCTCGCTCGACCAGATCGTGAAGACGACCGTCTTTCTGGCTGATTTGAACGACTTTGCTGCGATGAATGCCGCATACGCCGAGCATTTTGGCAACGCGCCGCCGGCCCGTTCAACTGTGCAGGTGGCCCGTTTGCCCCGCGATGCCCGGATCGAAATTGAAGTAATTGCGTTGGTGTAACAATTCACGCGCATCGTTTGCCGCTGTCGCGCGGTATTCATGATGAGATGATCACGTTGCCTTCCCTCAGTGGATTGGAACAACCGGATGCGACAGCGTGCTCCTTTTATCGCCATCCTGATTGGGACGCTCGTCACCATCGCATGGTTCCAGCGTCCCGACGGCAAATTGCACGTTATCTTGTTGCCGACCGCCGGCGATGCCGTTCTCATCCAATCGCCCGGCGGTTTGTTTACGCTGATTGATGGCGGGCGCGACCCGACCGATCTGGCAGTTGAATTGGGCGCATATCTGCCGTTTTGGCAACGCCAGCTCGCGGCCACAGTGCTGACTCGCGCTGTTGAGCACAATCTGCCCGGCCAGTTGGGCGCGCTGCGGCGATACCGGCCTGCGCTGGCGCTGGCGCAAACCATACCTAAGGGGGAATGGCACGATCTCATGAACGGCATGGCAACGCCGGTTCGTCAATTGCAAGCCGGGCAACAGATCAATCTCGGCGGGGCGCGCTTGCGCGTGCTGGCAACGAATGATGGCGATGACGGCGGCGCAGTGTTGCTCATTGAATATCGCGCGACCCGTGTGCTCATCCACCACGGCGGTAGCGCTGGCGATGCGGCCCTCGCCACACTGGCCGGGCAAACGATTGATCTGCTCATCTATCCTTGGCAACGACCGATCACAACGCCGGCCCTGCGCGATCTGCGCATGCGCGCTGTCGCCTTCAGTACCGGTTTTGAGGCCGATGATCCTGCGTTAGCTAGCTTCCACGAACGGCAACAACTGGCACCACGCCTGTACCATCCCAAACTCGACGGTGCGATCCATCTCATCAGTGATGGTCGCCGAACAACAATTACTACCCAACCGCCATGAACGACCGTCTCGGACTCGTGTTACTTCTCATCGGTGCGGCCCTCGCGCTGCTCAGCGCGGGCGCGTTCCTCTGGCAGCGGTTCTACCGCGACGATCCGGCCAATGCAGCTCGCCGCATTTTCAAAAATAGCGCCGTCACCTTTGGCTTGCGCATGTTTGTGCGCGGGTTGGATACCGTTATCCTGTTTTTGCTGGTCGGCGCGCTCGATCCGGCGGCGCTGGGAGCGTACAACACAGCGGCGCTGCTCGTGGCGCAATACCTCGCCACCTTCACCGAATTCGGCCTTGGCATCTTGCTTACCCGTGAAGTGGCGCGCCATCCTGACGCTGCCCGCCGGTTATTTGGTGTCACACTGGCGCTGCGCCTGCTACTCATCATCGCGGCGGCTGCGCCGGTAGCATGGCTGGTTATCGCCAGCTACAATCTCATCGGCGCAGTTGGGCTAAGCGAACCGCTCACCGCCGACGGCCAATTGGCGATCTGGATTTTGCTGCTGACCCTCGTGCCGAGCGCCTATAGCGGCGCGGTCACGGCGCTCTACAATGCTGCCGAACGTATGGAAGTGCCGGCGGCGGTGGAAGTGTTGACCGCGTTGCTCAGTTTTCTAGCTCGCATCGCCGTGCTTGGATTGGGATGGGGCGTGATCGGGTTGGCATGGGCAGCAGTGTTGGTCAGCTCAATCACCGCTGTGATCTTTTTCGGGTTGCAAGTGCGCACCTTCTTTGCTCCTACCCTTAGCTTCGATGCCGCTGCGATCCGCACCCTCGTCCCGCAGGCGCTGCCGTTGATGCTAAACAACCTGCTCAGCGTCATCTTTTTTCGCTTCGATCTCTTCATCGTGCGCGCCTTTGGTGGTAGCAACGCCGATCTGCTAGTGCAGCAGTACGTCTTGCCCTACCAATTGCTCAATATCGCGCTGGTGCTACCGCCGGCCATCACCTTCGCTGTTTTCCCGCTCTTGGCACGGCGAGCCGGTGGTGCGCGCAGCGAACTGGCCAGCGCCCAACAACGCACGCTACACCTGTTACTCTTCATAGCGTTCCCGCTGGCCATGGGCATGACCCTGCTGGCTGACGATCTCGTTTGGATCTTCACCCGCCGCCGCTTTGCCGAATACCTGCCGTCAGTGACGGTGCTAGCGGTGCTGGCTTGGTTCTTACCACTCTCGTTTACCAACGGTCTCTTGCAATACGTCCTGATCGCCATCGAACGGCAGACCGCCATCACCCGTGCTTTCGTCGCCGGCGCAATCTTTAATTTGACCGCTAACCTGATCGCAATCCCGCTCGCTATCCGGCTGGGCCGGCCCGAAGACGCTTTGCTAGCGGCGGCCATCATCACCATCACGTCGGAAGTCGTGCTGTACGCCGTCTTCCGGCCCGTGCTGCATCAAGAAGGCTTGCCACCGGGCATCATGAAGCTCATGTGGCAACCGGCGCTCGCCAGTCTTGCAATGGCCGCCGTGATGCTGCCGGCCATCCTCTGGCTACCGGGGTGGATTGGCAGCCTATGCGCGGTATTCATTGGCCCGCCGGTGTACCTAGCAGCCCTGTGGCTCATTGGTGCGATTGGAGGCGAAGAAATAGCACTGGCAAGACGAATTATCGGACGTGCGCCGTAATCTGATAAAGTAGAAACGCACAAACAAGTTCCAAAGAATATCCATTCTGCAGGTGTATGTCTAATACTTTCATCATAAACAAAGGAGCGGAACACAAACGCCGCGCTACATTGGGACAGTTCTTCACCCCACCATACATTGCCGATCTAATGGCAGCGTGGGTAAATCCCTTGCCGGAAACCATCACGCTCCTTGATAGCAGCATTCGTGCGCAGAGTCTGCCGAGAAGACAGCGCAACTACTCGCCAAATTCACATAACTGCCTTTGAGTTCGATCCCTCCCTGACTCGACCACTTATCCGATGTATCACTGAATGCAAGCGTCTGTGTGAAGAAAAGAACATTATCTTTACAGCCGACATTCGTAATGCTGATTTCCTTACCACGGTAGTACCGATTGTACGCGGTGAACTGTTTGCCGATACACTACCACCATTCAACATTGCATTAATCAACCCACCTTACCGGAAAATTCGCAGTGACTCAGAGTATCGTCGTCTTCTGCGATCAGCAGGAATTGAAACGAGTAACTTATATGCGGGGTTTCTTGCACTTATGAATGCGGCTCTTACACCTGAAGGCCAATTGGTTTCAATTACTCCACGCAGCTTCTGCAATGGCCCATACTTTCGATATTCCAGAGCATGAGTATGTTCTTGATAGAAGTGAACATACACGACTACCAGCAACCCTTGCTGATTCTTGGATTAGCGGTGTCAACAGGAAGGATCGTCGATTTTCGCGTGAAACCCTTTCTTCGTACTGAAATGGGAGAAGGGAGCGTTCCTCTCTTTTATCCGCAACACCTCTCCAATGGGTCAGTTCACTGGCCAAAAGACAGTATAAGAAAGCCACGAGCTATCTTTCGTTGTCCGGAGACAGAAGACCTATTGGTGCCTTCTGAGACATATTCACGCCTCTGGTCATGGAATAGATCTCGCTTTTGCCAAAGGATTAACAATATTTCTTAATTCGACACAGGCTGACCGTTTATTTCGTGCATTTAGTGGCCACACTCAAGTCAACGCTACCGATTTACGTCTATTTTCACATCCACACCGTGAAGCACTAGAACAAATTGGCACCTTGATAAAGAGTGTTAGTCTTTCGCAAACAGAGATTGATATCATCATAGAGGAATTGGTATATGAACGATCATTATCTTGATCATCTGCGCCGAGAAAAGCTCGATCAGGCGATTAGCATACCCAAAGCACTTCATTTTGGCCCACGCCAATCAAATGAAGTTGCAGGGTACACCCTGCTCACACTCGCCGATCTTCGTCCAGACCAAAAATGGAGTGAGGCAACGGCACCTCTGCGTGGAATAAAGGGGATTATTGATTTTATGAGAGAATACTATAACGTATCTTACGCACCAAACACACGCGAAACGATCCGTGATGAGGCAGTCGAATACTTTGTTTCTACCGGATTATTACTAACAAACCCTGACAACCCAAATTGGCCAACGAACAGTGGTAAATACGTATATCAGATAACCAATGAAACATTGCAATTACTCAAGAATTTCAATACCGAGCAATGGAATAACACCTCGAAGATATATTTAGAACAGATTGAACCGATCAGACAAGAATTGACAAGGATGCGAAAAGCAGCAGATATATCATTAACCTTCTCCTAAAGCACAATAATAAACATATCTCCCGGTGGACAAAACCTGTTAATCGAACCCTTCCGTCCTCGATTTGCACAAAATGGAATTGTTGTCGATGTTGGCGATGCGCGTAATCCTTATATAAATGATGGGTATCTCAAGAATTTAGGAATAAATCTTGGATTATCTGCAAAGATGCCCGATGTCATTGTGTTCGGTGCACCTCACAAATGACTTCTGCCCAGCGAAGCGGTAACGAGTACCGGTTCAATTCTGGATAACCGCAGGTCGTGGCACGTCTGTGCGATCCTGCTGCTAGGCAGCACGGTAGCCAGACGACGATAAACACTTACTCAGCACTACTAGCCGTTTAATCACCCTTGACCAATATCTGTTCACTCAATCACCTCGAATGCCAGATTAATCGAACAAGATCCCTAAATTGACGCAACTTTCTCATTTTTACACTTAAATAAATTGCACCAAAAATCACAATATACACATTTACAGCCAGTTTAACCGTTAAAATTTTATATTAATGAGATCAAAAACCAATTATTCAAACACTTCTGTTATCAATTATCATTTCATTTTCACCGTCTTTCTACGAAATTCTCAGCAAAATATAGGAACTTTTTTCATTTTTACGTCGTATCCTATATGTAATAGCGGCAGCGGTATAAGCGAAGGAGGCTTGTATGAACCGGCTGCGTATCCTCTGGAGTGCGATCACCCTGATGGTTGCGCTGATGATCAGCGGCGCGACACCGCTGATAGCAGCGCCTTTCTCCGGTCGCACCACTTTTGCCGACCCGCGCTTTGCATCTGTCTGGACCCGCACCGACGGCGAAGCGGTGCGCGGCGGGCGCACATGGTATTGGGGGCCGGGGCCGTGGTTCGATTACGGTGAGTTTTACCGGCAAAGCCCCAATAGCGCGCGCACCGTGCAGTATTTCGACAAAGCACGGATGGAGATTAACAATCCGGCTGAGGGTATTGTCACCAACGGCTTGCTCGTAAAGGAGCTTATCAGTGGACGAATGCAACTCGGCGATGATCCCTTCGATGTCAGTTATCGCGAAGGCTCGGATGTGCCGGTCGCCGGCAATCCACGGGCAGCCAATACCGTTGCCCCCGGCTATCGCGACTTTGCCGGCATTGCCACCATCGACAACGGCTACCGCGATCCAGCTCGGCTCAATCAGCGGGTGAACACTGTTATCTCGCGCAGCGGCAATATCAGTGTGCGCGATGACCTTGCCAAACCCGAAACCACCATTGTCCAATACAACAGCGTTACCGGCCACAATATTCCAAAAATCTTCTGGGATTTCATGAACCAACGTGGGCGGGTAATGGAGAATGGCCGCATCGTAACGGCGCCGATCGTAGATTGGCTGTTCGCAATGGGCTATCCGATCACCGATCCCTACTGGGTGCGGGCAGTGATCGGCGATGCCGAACGCGACGTATTGGTGCAACTCTTCGAGCGGCGCGTACTGACCTACACCCCCGATAATCCGGCTGGCTATCAGGTCGAGATGGGCAACGTCGGTCAACACTACTTCCAATGGCGCTACCCGCACCTTGGCATGCCGTGGGTCACACCCGATCCAGTGACACCACTGATTTACGCCTCGAATATTGATACCGGTAGCCATTGGGAACTGTACCGGGCTACCTTTAACGGCGGCGGCCAACGCCTCACCTTCAACAACGGCGAGACAGTCGCCTTCTCGTGGCGGCGCAGTTGGGACCCTGCACAACAGTACCTGATCGTTGACTCACGACGCAATAGCCCGAACTATCGCCAGATTTACGCCCTCAACAATATTGCTGCCGACTCAGGTGAGCCAGCACCGGGTGCCGGTGTGATCCGTATTAGCTACAGCAACACCGATGGTATCTTCCCGCCGCCAGATAACGACTTCTCTCTGATCCCCGGCAGCGAGTACAACGCAATGGTCTCACCGGATGGTAATCTGCTGGCATTTGTTTCGGAACGAAACGGCAACCCCCAGCTTTACCTGCGCCGTTTGAATATCCCGCTGCGCGGCTTTGCGCAACAGATCACCAGCTACGCCGAGGCATGCAACGTCGAAACGCCAACGTGGTCGCCTGATGGTCGTAACCTCTTCTGGGTCACCAATTGCGAAGGCAATTTTGAGGTCTATCGGGCTGACCTTCGCTACTATTACATCGACACCCTCTATGCTGGTCTGGAGCTAGTGAACATTCGTAACCTGACCAACAACGCGGCCAACGACCGCTTCGCTCGCGCCTCGCCCGATGGTAAGAGCATCGCCTTCGCCAGCGACCGTGACGGCAACTGGGAGATCTACGTGATGAACGCCGACGGTAGCAATATCCGCCGCCTCACCAACCATCCCGCTACTGACGACGCCCCCACGTGGTCGTCCGATGGCCGGCAGTTGGCCTTTGCCAGCGATCGTGACGGTGACTTCGAGATTTACATCCTCAACGTCAGCGATGGAGTCATTACCCAACAAGTGACCCAAAACACCGCCCAAGACCGCTGGCCGTTGTGGGCTCAGTAGAGGCGCATGGTGATGCGTCTCCCACGGCGGTGCGCCTCCCACCAGTAGGGGCGGATGGCAATCCGCCCCCACTGCCTTCGACCAATCAGAGAGGGGACATGTAGGATTGCAACCTACCCATAACCAAGGAGGTACCGCTATGCGAACCGTTCACCGAGTTATCGCAATCCTTGTACTGGTCGCTGCTATGCTGACAAACACGACCTTCCTCTCAGCAGCGCCCTTCGCCAACCGTAACGCATTCGCCGATCCGCGCTTTGCTGCCATCTGGACCCGCACCGATAGCGAGGCGGTGCGCGGCGGACGCACGTGGTACTGGGGGCCGGAGCCGTGGTTCGATTCTGCTGAAATCTACACCGATAGCCCACAGACGCTACGTACCGTCCAATACTTTGACAAAGCGCGGATGGAGATTAACAACCCAGCCGATGGTATCGTTACCAACGGTCTGTTGGTCGTTGAGATGGTGAGTGGCAGGTTGCAAACGAGGGACACATTCCTCTTTGATTATCGGTACAGTTGTGCAAATACGCCGGTTGCCGGTAATCCGCGCAGTGCAAATCCGGTAGCACCCGGCTATTGTCAGTTTACGTCGCGAGCAACATTCGATGATAACTTCCGCGAACCGTACCGCGATCCCATCCGCTTGAAAGAACGGATTAGCACTACAATCGATATGAACGGCAATCTCGGTGAACGCCCCGATCTGGCCCGGCCTGAAACGACCATCGTCCAGTACAGTTCTATCACCGGCCACAACATTCCGAAAATCTTCTGGGATTTCATGAATCAGCGTGGGAAAGTGGTTGAAAACGGGCGCGTGGTAACAGCCCCCATCGTTGACTGGCTGTTCACAATGGGCTATCCGATCACCGATCCCTACTGGGTGCGCGCGGTCGTTGGCGATACCGAACGCGATGTACTCGTTCAGCTCTTTGAGCGGCGCGTGCTGACTTACACGCCCAATAACCCTGCCGGTTATCAAGTCGAGATGGGCAATGTCGGTCAGCATTACTTCCAATGGCGCTACCCGCACCTCGGTATGCCGTGGGCAGCCCCCGATCCGGTCACCCCGCTGATCTACGCCTCGACCATCGACACCGGCAGCCACTGGGAACTGTACCGAGCCACCTTCAACGGCAGTGGTCAGCGTCTCACCTACAATCCCGCTGAAACAGTCGCTTATTCATGGCTCCGTAGTTGGGACCCTGCCCAGCAGATGCTAGCCATTGACTCAAGACGCAAGCAACCCGAATATCGACAGGTCTATCTCATGAATAATGTTGCTGTCGAGCAAGGGGAGACCGCTGCGAATGCCACGGCAACCCAGATGAGTTACATTGATGGTCATGATTTCTCGCTCATCCCACCATGGCAATATGATGAGTTTCAATCCAAACTCGTCAACGAGTTCAATCCGACAGTTTCACCTGACGGCACCAAACTGCTTGTTGTCTCTGAACGAATGGGGAAGCCAAATATTACGGTATGGCCAATACCCCAAACTACCCATCTCTTGTTTCCTTCGCGATTAACCAACAACGTATCAAATTGCCGTTACGAAAGCCCTTCCTGGTCGCCAAACGGTCGTAGTATTTATTGGGTTAGTGATTGTGACGGCAACTTTGAAATTTTTAGCGCCGATTTGCTTTACCGGCCTCGATATTCAAAAGGAATACCGTTCGTAACCGGCTTCCGCGCCGAACTCACTAACATCCGCAACCTGACTAACAACGCAGCCAACGACCGCTTTGCTCGCGTTTCACCCGACGGCACGCAGATCGCGTTCGCCAGCGACCGTGACGGCAACTGGGAAATTTATGTCATGAATGCCGACGGCAGCAACGTGCGGCGGCTGACCGATCATTCCGCCACTGACGATGCCCCCACGTGGTCGCCCGATGGCCGCCAACTGGCCTTTGCTAGCGACCGCGACGGCGATTTCGAGATTTACATCCTCAACGTTAGCGATGGGGTCATTACCCAACAAGTGACCCAAAATACCGCCCAAGACCGCTGGCCATTGTGGGCTCAGTAGGGCGCACGACGGTGCGTCCCACCGGTAGGGGCGGAGGTCATCCGCCCCACCATCTTCTACGACACCGGCACCACTTTATTACCCGCCTCCGGCTCGCGCGCGATCAACACCTTATCAACCCGCAACCCATCCATATCGACCACCTCAAATCGCCAGCCGCCCCACCGCACCACATCGCCAGCGGTGGGAATCTGGCCGATCAGGCTGATCACCAAGCCGGCCAGCGTCTCGTAACGGTAGGTCTCTTCATCAGGTAACTCATCCACGTCGAGCAACGTGCGCACTTCGTCAATCGGCAATGAACCCTCAACCAGATACGAACCGTCTTCGCGCCGCACAATCGGCGGCGGGGTAGCGTCATCGTACTCGTCATCAATCTCGCCCACAATCTCTTCCAACACATCTTCTAGCGTCACCACCCCTTCAATCCCGCCCAGTTCACCTACCACTAACGCCATATGACGGCGACTGCGGCGAAAGGTGGTCAGCAGTGCTGAAGCGCGGCTGTTTTCAGGGACGTAGAGTGGCGGCGAGACCGCTTCACGCACGAGTGCCTGCTCGCCCTTCTTGCGGTAGAGCAGCAGCAGATCGCGCACGTGCACGATCCCGACAATCTGATCGGGTGTCTCTTCATAGACCGGAAAGCGCGAGTATCCGCTGGCTAACAACTCATCAATAACCTCGCCAAGCGTGCGGTTAGCTTCCACCATCTCGACTTCGTGGCGCGGGGTCATAATGTGGCGCACGGCCCGATCGCTAAATTTGAAGACCCGATCAATAAACTGCTGCTCCTGCGGCTCAACCTCGCCAGTTTCCGCCCCCTCCCGCACCAGCGCCCGAATATCCTCTTCGGTGATGCGCTCTTCTTCCACATTCGCCCGCCCGATCAGGGTCAAGACCAGACGGGTAGACAAGCTGAGCAGCACGATAATCGGCGTGCTAATCCGGGCCAGCAACAGCATTGGGCGTGCCATCAGCGTCGCGATCGCTTCGGCACTCTGCAACGCAATCCGCTTCGGCACGAGCTCGCCCAACACCAGCGACAGATACGTCACCAGCAGCACCACCAGAAATTGAGCGAGTTGGTTGGCATACGGCGCTAATAGCGGATACCCGGCGATCCAAGGCGCAAGTTGGCCGGTCAAGGTTGCGCCGGCAAAGACGCCATTCAGCGTGCCAATCAGCGTAATCCCGATCTGCACTGCCGAGAGAAAGCGATCGGGGTCGTCTTGCAATTGCAACGCGATCGCCGCCCCCCGGCTGCCATCCTCGGCACGTTGCTCAAGCCGCCCGCGTCGCGCCGAGACGACCGCCAGTTCGGTAGCGGCAAAAGCACCGTTCGCTAATGCCAATGCAATAATGATCAACAATTCCTGCATGAGTTTCGTTTGCAATCAAGATGGTATCTAAGTGATTAGGCTATTTCTATTGTAATGACCACGAGCACATATGAATATTTCACACAAGTTGCACCTCTGCGATCCGGTGCCTACGGCATACAAGCACAAACGGCGACGGTTGAAGCAACCGTCGCCTGCCAAACTTTGCCCTACGCTACGTTCAGGTTCCATTTACTGATAGTTGATAATCCGGAGAAAACTTGCAGCCTGCAAGGATGCGCCGCCAACTAGGACGCCATCAATGTCAGGCTGGGACATCAATTCGTCAATATTGTCCGGCTTCACGCTCCCGCCGTATTGAATCCGCACCGTAGCGGCAATTTCAGCGCCGTACAGATCGGCTAGGGTGGCCCGGATCGCAGCGTGCATCGCCTGCGCATCCGCCGGGGTCGCCGTGTCACCGGTGCCAATCGCCCAAATCGGCTCGTAAGCGATCACCACATCCGCCATCTGTTCCGGCGTCACCTCAACCAACGCCGCCCGCACCTGTGCCGTCACAATCGGCTCGGCCTGCCCAGCATCGCGCTGCGGCTTGCTCTCGCCGACACAGACAATTGGGCGCAAGCCATGCGCCAACGCCGTCCGCAACTTCCGATTGACGAACGCATCGCTTTCGCCAAAATACTGCCGCCGCTCGCTGTGGCCGACAATCACATACCGGCAGCCAACGTCGGCCAGCATCACCGGCGACACCTCGCCGGTAAAAGCTCCCTGCGCTTCGGGGTAGAGATTCTGCGCCCCTAACCCCAACTGGCTGCCGGCTACCAATGGCGCCACCGCAGCCAACGAGGTAAACGGCGGGCATACAATCGCTTCCCGATCGGCCAACGGGCCGAGACCGGCGAGCAGATCGCGCACGAGCGCCGTCGCCTCACCGATCGTCTTATACATCTTCCAATTGCCGGCAATCAAGGGAGTACGCATCGCATCCTCATCTAAAACATCCGGGCCAGCGTCTGCAATACCCCAAACAGTGCGCTATCACTGAGTAAGAAGGTCAAGCCGACGCCAATCGCCACGGTGACGGCAAAGACTTTCCAATCCCATGCCAGCACCTTCGCGCCGTCAAACGGGCCAGCCGGGATCATATTAAACAAGCCAATCCAAGCGTTGAAGCGAAACCCAACGTAACAGATAGTGATCCAGAGGTCAAACGCCGGCGGGCGCAGCACCATGATCGGAACGAAGAGGAAGAGAAAGAGGACTGACAACACCAAATTTGTCACCGGCCCGGCCAGCGCAATAATCCCGCTCTGGCGCACGGTGAGCTGGCCGCGGTGCCAGACCGCACCCGGTGCTGCGATAAAAATGCCCAAGAAACTAATCAGAATTGACAACAGCAACCAGCGATCGTTAGCCAGAAAATGGGCTTGCGCGCCATAGCCGCGCGCCACTACCCGATGGGCTAATTCGTGTAGCACAAACCCGATCCCGGCTACAATCGCAGCCACGATGAGATTAATCACAAACTCGCTGCTGAGCAAGCGCGATGCGCCGGTCTGCATAATCGCGAAGGCCAGCGTCGTCCCTGCCCATGCCTTGAGCAGTTCGAAGTTATCATTCGGCGGGCGACTAAAGATGTCGTCAAATGAGGTGAAATCGCGCACGAAGGTTTCCACTACAACTGTTCGGATACGTCTCCTCACAATTATAGCATATCGCTACGCCAAACAACGGGAGCGGCACTGTACGGTGCCTAAGCTAGAGCACCGTAGCAAGCGAGGAAAAAGGCATACGGCGCAGCCTTATTGCTGCGCCATCACCAAACAGTGGCGCTACTGCCGGCGAATAATCTCAACAAGCTCTTCGAGCGAGAGCTGTGAGAAGTGGCGCGGTGGCGCTTTCGGCGTGCCGCAGAGCAAGAGACGGTGGCTAGGGTGCAGATACCAGTCGGCTTGGCTGTCACACTGGCGCAGCGTTTCGTACACTGGTTGCAAATCAACGCTCGAGCGGCGCTGGGCCGTTACCCCCATATAGCCGCGCCGGTCGCGGTAGGCAAACAGCACCGCGCCATAGCTAAACGCTAGCCGCGACGAGCCACCGTCGGCACTCTGCACCGCAATCCCTAACCCCCACGGCGTGTCAAATTCAAGCCGGTGCCGGAACGCTTGCTCAAACCGCAACTGGCGCACCTCGTGCTCGTACCACGCATCGAGATTGGCCAGCATCGCCTGCGCAACGTGATGAGGCCGATTCGGGTAGAGTGCATTGTACCCAGCAATTAAATCGGTAATATTGAAAAAGACATGCCCCGGCCGGTAATCGGCATGATCGATCCGCGTTACCTGATCAACTAATCGGCGTAGGGCTTCATCGTTTGGCGCGACGGCCCGCCGCACTAGCTCAGCCGCGCTGAGCGTCGGATCGTTGGTTTGGTGATGGTCAAACCGGCCACCGCCGGTGTCGACGTGAATTACGTGAGGATCAGAATCGACCGGCTGATCCCGCCACGTTCGCCCGGCTGGCACAAATTGTAAATCGGCATCTTTCGCCGGGCCAAACCGCATCAACAGCCAGATTGCGGTGAGGCAGTCGAGATCAGGGGCCAGATGACCCACAATCGTCAACGGCGTTTCCACACAGCAAACATTTCTAGAGCATTACTCGCTTCACATGCCCGATAGCCCGGTTGCGCACTATCGCCCAAGCCCCACAACTTGATCGTGCGCCGCTGTTTCGCAGCGAGAAATGCTACGACTTCTCTAAATGTCAAATCTTGTGCGTAATATAGCATAGCTGGCGCAGTTCCTCAAGTGGGCTGCGCCCCTCAATTGGCCTCATGATACACGATCAATGACTACTTTGGATTGTGATGATATGCACAGATTTGCGCGGGACGGCGGGCTGGGCTAGCGCTACTCTTCGCCGATTGCCGCGATGATGTGGTCACTGACCACGAGACTACCGCCGGTGATGGTCAAGGCGACTACATCAATCCGCCAGTCAGTCGTCGAGGGAATGTTGTGCTCAGCGAGGTAGTGGTACGCAAGGGTTATCAATCGTTGCCGCTTTTGCGCCGTAATCGATTCAAGTGCGTATTCATCGCGGCGCGTGCGCACTTCGACAAAAACAATCTGGTCGCCGTCACGGGCGACCAGATCGATTTCGCCGCTGCGACAACGCCAGTTGCGGGTGACCATCGTGTAACCGCACCGCTCGAGATAGGCGGCGGCTATTTGTTCACCCTTATCACCCAGTCGGCGTTTAGGTGTAGGCATACTTGCGCCAGACATCGTGCCGCTCTAGCTCGCCGAGGAGGGCAAAGGCCAGATACTGCGGCTGGCGCGGCGTCGATAGCAACACCATGTTCGCCTGTTCGGGGGTGCGCCCGCCTTTGCGATGGTTGCAGTCGCGGCAGGCTGTCACCACATTATCCCACGTTGTCAGCCCGCCTTGCGAGCGTGGCACTACGTGATCCATCGTCAGATGCGCTCGGCCCGGCTGCTGGCCACAATACTGGCAAGTCTCGCGATCACGGGCAAAGACGCCGCGCCGCGAGCAGGGCAGCCGTAATTGGCGCGGAATGCGGATATACCGCACCAGCCGGATGACCAGTGGAACGCTGTACGTGACCGATTGGGCACGCAGATGCTGCATCGCCGCTTCGACGAGCTCGGCTTTTTCTTGCAAGAGGAGGACGAGCGCGCGTCGCACTGAAATCAGTTGCAGCGGCTCATAACTTGCGTTCAAAACGAGAACTCGCTGTGCCAAGTGACACCCCCCTTAACATGAACCGATGTTATCACGATAACAAAGGCTCTTGCCCGGGGGCGTCATGGCCCCGCGCTAGAGCGGCCTGATGCGGTTCGCGGAGGATACAGCCCGAATCGCGCGCAACGCCGCACTGTCGCCGCCCATACTGCGCCGGCACCGGTGACGTGACGCGCAGTAACAAGCAGCTTGCCCGGCTGATGCCGAACAGTAACGGTAGCGGTGTTGCAACGGCGAATTGCCCATCAAATTCGATCCTATCCGAAACAGTCTGGCTGACCGATATAAAGGTAACATGGGTTGCGCAAAGTTGTCAACCCGCTACTGACCGATTTTGCCCGCTTCACTGAAAATCAGGCCGTCAATCAATTGTTCTACCGGTGCATGGTCATCGGTAAAGGGCCGGAATTGCGCCATCGCCGGCGTAAATTCGCGTAACGGCCCAAACCGGCCTTCATAGAGCGACCAGTACATCACCAGTTGTAAGGCCGGTATGTCAATCCGGGCCGCATTTTCGATGAAATTGACAACGCCGTCTCCCACCGGCTGGTTGACGCCAATCACGATTGCATTGCTAAACCGGGTGTCGATAATGTATACCTGCGGGAAGACAGCAACCATCGTCGAGGCCAGCGCATTCACCAGCCGGTCATCGCCGCTGGCTGGCCGGCCAGCATTTACCACGGCGACGCCGCGTGGGGTCAGCTTGGCTTTCACTTCCTGAAAAAACTCAACCGTCGTCAGGTGAAAGGGTATATACGGCTGGTGGTAGGCGTCCATGCCGATTACGTCATATCGCCGATCAGTCTGCACCAACCAGTAGCGAGCATCTTCGTTGTAGGTCGTGAAATACGGTGCTTGCGCTGTGCCGTCGGCCATGTCAAAGTAGCGCCGCCCGACTTCACTGATTTTACGGTCGATTTCTACCGCGTCGATGACTGTATCCGGCCCGTAAATTGCCAGAAACTGCTGGGCAATGCTACCCGCCGCCGCCCCTAGCAACGCCAACGAGCGGATATCAGCCGGGTTTGTGTTGGGGTAGAGGTACGGTGCGACGGTGAAGTAGTCCCACGGCCCGCCGTCGGTCAGCAGATCGAGCGGGTCGCCGGTTTCGCGGTATTTCAACCGGTAGATCGAGTGCAATGCCAACCCTTCGTTCAGAATCAGCACCCGCCGCCGGTCAACCGTGCCGCTCGCATACGTAACTTCCTGCTCGGCCACTTGGATGTAGTTGTAGTCAGATTCGTATTCGGCAATCAAGCGGCAGTTGCGGCAATCGGCCGCTTTGATCGCTCCGGTATTGAGTTGGTAAGCGGCGGCCAGCAAAGCGACTGTCGCTACCAGTAGCAGACCGCGCGGATCGCGCAGCCCGATCAGACTGAGCACAACCAAGAAGCCGGCAAAGAGGAAGAGCGTGCTGGCGACGCCGATGGTTGGGATCAGCACCAAGACGGTCAAAAAGGTGCCGATAATCGAGCCGATGGTCGAGAGCGCCGAGATGGTACCGGCAGTGCGTCCGGCCCGTTCGACATCTTCGGCTTGGCGCAGTTGCAGCCGGATAGCAAACGGACCCACCATTGCCATCAGCGTGACCGGCACAGCAAACAGTAAGATGACGCCGATCAGCGCGGCCAGAAAACCGCCAGCGGCGACATTGCGCAGCGCGCCTTGCGCAACGCTCAGGATCGGGCGGGCAATGAACGGAATGATCGCACAGCTCAGGCCAGCCCAGCCGATCAGTTGAAACAAGAGGCGCCAATCGGGCCGCCGATCGGCAAGCACCCCGCCCAACCGGTAGCCTACCGCTAAATAAACCAGCGTCATCCCGATCACCACGGCCCAGATCGGCTGGGAAGTGCCAAAAAAGGGCGCCAACATACGCGGCATCACCATCTCGATGCCGAGTGTACCGATCCCGGCCAGAAAAACCACGGCGAGCAATAGCCGATCGTTGCCAGCTCGCCGCGCACTTATCGGAAAGGTTTTATCAGCCATTCACCCATCCGCTTACACTGGTGGGGTTACCCCCACCGTCATCTCACCGAATTGCACTAATGATTAGGCGTTCAAGAAGTTGCAAGACGAGCATTGCCACAATCGGCGAGAGGTCAAACATGCCGAAATTGGGCATGATACTCCGGATCGGCCCCAGAATCGGCTCGGTAATCTCTTGCAGAAAGCGTGTCACCGGAAAGTTACCCTGCGGATCAATCCACGAGGCCAGTACCCGCCCTAAAATGGCATAAAACAGCACGGTAAATAAAATACTGACAAAGCTTACCAAAAAGCCTGACATCTTACTCCCTCCCGTCGGTATCGAGTGATTCAAGCCGGACGCGCACCGCTGCCGCGTGGGCAAACAAACTTTCAGCTTCGGCTAGCCGCATCGCTGCCGGGCCGATCCGGCTTAACCCGGCCCGATTCATCCCTACGAGCGAGATGACTTTGCGAAAACTGTCAACGTTGACCGGCGATGCGTAGCGTGCCGTGCCTTCGGTGGGCATGATGTGCGACGGCCCCGCCACATAGTCGCCCAACACTTCAAACGACTCTTCACCCAAAAAGATGCCGCCGGCATTGCGTACCTCGCCGACATATGACCACGGCTCGGCAATCAGTAGGCAGAGATGCTCTGGCCCATACTCATTGGCCAAGCTAAACGCCGTTGCTAGATCGGGCACCAGCACAATCCCGCCACGCTGTGTGACCGCTTCGCGCGCCGCGCGGGCGTTTGCGACGGGTAATGCCGCCAGTTGCCGCTCGACTTCGTGCTGCACCTGTTCGGCCAAAACCTGATCGGTGGTCAGCAAAATGGCGCTTGCTTCGACATGCTCAGCTTGCGCCAATAAATCAGCGGCTACGGCGCGCGGGTTGGCCGTCTGATCAGCGATAATCAGCGTCTCGGTCGGCCCCGGCAAGCTGACCACTCCCACCGTGCCATACACCATCCGCATTGCGTGTATCACGTACCGGTTCCCCGGCCCGGCCACCGTATCAACCCGCGGGATGCTCTCGGTGCCGTAGGCAAGCGCCGCTATTGCCTGCGCGCCGCCTACTGCGAACATCCGGTCAACACCGGCTAGATGGGCCGCCGCCATCACGATCGCGGCTGGTTCACCGGTAGCCCGCTGTGGCGGCGAACAGACCACAATCTCACGCACACCGGCTACCCGTGCTGGCACCGCAGCGTGGATCAGCGATGACGGCAGCGGCGCCGCCCCTCCCGGCACATAAATCCCAACCCGGTCAAGTGGGCGTACAATCTGGCCCAGCGCTCCTTCGACCCCAAATTCGACCCATGAGTTGCGGAGTTGCCGCTCGTGGAAGCGGCGAATTTCGCTAATCGCCAGCAACAGCGCGCGGCGCAACGCCGGATCAAGATCGGCAGCCGCTGCCGCCCACCGCTCCCGCGGTATCTCAATCGCCATCTGATCTACGCCGTCGAAACGCAAGCTGTACTCGCGCAGCGCGTTATCGCCCCGTTGCCGCACATCGGCAATAATCTCGGCGACGGTGCGGGTCGTTGCGGCATCATCGTCAAGCGGTGTCCGCCGCAAAATACCAACGCGGGCAGCATTAAGATCACGAATGATAGGGATTGCCATCGCTGCTCACTCTTCATACTACCGGCCACCCCCTCCAGCGAGAAGTGGCGCTTTCCTCGCTATGTTATTGTCATTCTACCGCACCTTGCCGACTACGGTCGCGCCGTCAATGTCAAAACCACCTCGAGTTGCTCGGCACCACGTTGGAGCGTAAGCGTCACTTGCTCTCCTATCGCAAACTGATCGAGTAGGCCAATAAGCTGGTCGCTCGAAAAGATTGGTATGCCATTACAAGCGAGGATGATGTCGCCGCCAACCCGTACCGGCAAGCCGCGGTAGGTTGCTTCCGTCTCACTCCCACGTAAACCAGCTCGCTCGGCTGGGCTATTTGGTTGGACAACGCCAACCAGTACCCCACGGTTGACCGGCAAACCGAATCGGTTGGCGAAGAGGGTATCTACCGTTGTCATGCTTACTCCAAGCCACGGATGATCGTAGCGCCCCTTGCCAATCAATACCGGCACAACCCGCGCAATTGTCTGCGCCGGCACCGCATAACCAACCCCCTCGAAATCGCGCCCGCCGAGACTGACCGCTATCGCTGTATTGATCCCAATCACTTCGCCGCGCAAATTGAGCAAGGGGCCGCCCGAATTGCCGGGATTGATCGCGGCATCGGTCTGGATGACGTTAGGGATACTGAAACTGCCGAAGCTGCGGGTTGGCCCGCGCAAGGTGCGACCCAACCCGCTAATCACCCCCACTGTGAGCGTATTCTGCTCGCCAAACGGGCTGCCAATCGCGACTGCGATCTGCCCCACCTGCACCGTCCGGCTATCACCCAACGGTAACGGTGTCATACCCTCCGGCAAGCTCGTCACTTTAATCACGGCTAAATCGCTATCGGGATCGCTGCCAATCAGATCGGCAATCACTGTTGCCCCGTTGGCAAAGCGTACCTGTATCTGCGTCGCACTGTCCACCACGTGATGGTTGGTGATTATATGGCCCTGATCATCAAACAAAAACCCAGACCCTTGCCCAGTTGGTCCATCAGGTGTGATTGGTGGATGGCCCGGCGGCAGATTGGCACTTTGATCAACTACCACGTCAAGGCTGACAACCGCTTGGCTGGCGCGCTGGTACAACGAAATGAGCAATTGCTCGTACTCGGTAAACTCCGCTTCATTCATCGTACTTACTGCTACCGAAGCGATTGGTGGCACCGGCGCATCGGTGGGCCGCACCGGAGGCGCCGTCGGTGTGGGGGCAATGTTTACCGGTGCGATGGGTAAGTCTGCACGAGAACAGGCGGTGAGCAGGACGATGAAGCATATGATAAGCCACTGACGCATAGTGCAGTCTCCTAGGAATGTACGTAAGTGAAGAGTAATTACGAAAAATGTGATATTCAGTGTACCTTGACCGAGCTAAAACAACAAAAAAGAGACAGTAGTATCACTTTTATCGCTTTGTTAGCGTCATTGTGGATACAAATGACTCACGAGTTTGTCGCGCCTACGAAGAAAAGTTTAGGGCGCTTTCCCGAATTGACAAATGCGTCTCGAATCCGATCTAGGGCTACCCCGTGTTAAGAGAAATCTGAACACCAGTTCTTCGACAAATACCTGCCCTGCCGGCTCGCGGAAGTTCTTGATCACATCATTAATGGCACCTCGTTTATCTTTGGGCTGCAAATGACTAAGGGCCTTACCTAATAGTTACTGCTGCAAGGAGAGCTGCTTCTATTGCTGTAATACCTAACAGGTCCTGTGGCTGCTTAGCCAGTCATGCGGTGCATTTGGTTGTAGAACACGCGCACACTCGGCAATGACACAGGCCATCTCATAAAAACACCCTCTCACCATGCTTGGAATACCGTTATTATTTAACATTCCTTGCGCTTTTTGATGCTCTAAATAGCTCAAAATAGCTTGCAAAAATCTTTGTTGATCAGCAATGGATACCGCTGTATCGTTCAAAGTCTTCAGGAGTAAACGCAGTATCAAGAATCTGTTTCGTCTCGATAATTTCACAACCAATAGGTAATAGCTCGCTCCCATCAGCATCTATTCCCATCTCACTTGCAGCAGACAATACTGTTCCACTACCGGCGAAAGGGTTCAATATTTTCCCTGTATGTATGTCTACGCAAATACTCAATCAGCGAAGCTGAAAATACTTTTTTATCGTTGTACCAGCAGTACAATGGCCTTGTTTTATTCGCTTGTAAACTGACAAGAAGGTGCGAAAGCGCCGGTTGAATAACACATTTGCCGGTAAATCGTTGCAACAATTGTTCATCAAGGCAGATGATTTCGTTTAAATGTGTATACTGATCGCTAGCTGAAATCGAAGAAAGCGCATGCAGCATAGTACACCAATCTCCAAGACTTGAATGAGACTAATTAGTTATCCTATTCTATCACGAATGCTCCCCCCTGCCCAAGTTATTGCTTGTTGCCTCCTTCGTTCATGCTCAATCGTTGCAGTCAATTGCCGGAGACAACAAAACCGGCGAGAGGTCATTTCGCCTGCCACTCTCGCCGGTCGTGTCAACCTCTACACCGTAATGTCTCTATCGTGAACGCTCGTTCATGGTCTGCCGCGCACCGGCCACAAACCGGGCCAAACCGAGGCAAAGAAGAGGCCTGCAGCAAAACCGGCTTGCACACCGTTGAGCAGCAATAACCAGAGGGGGGCAAACCACCAGCCACCGTAGTGACCAACAATCTCAAGCGGCCAGAGCAAGAAGGGAATGGCTGCGATGACGAATCGCAGCGGCCATGCCAGCGAGCGATAGAAGCGCAACACAGCCGGCGCGCGCTCACCGATGCTTAGGCGCGCTAGCCAGAGACCAATCGTCGCCCCCCAACACCGGGCGCACACCGCCATCGGCCAGCCCAACAACCAAAACGAGCGCTCTGGCGTTGGGCAAATATAGGTTGCCAACAGATCACGGGCGAGAACACCGGCATCGCTCACCAGCGGCAACCCAGTCGCGCGGAAGAGCGGCGATGCAATCGGGCCGAGAAAGAGAATCCATAGCAAGAGATCGAACATCCAGCGCGGCCACGGGCGGATCGTCTGCGGCGTTGCCAAAGCGTGTGCAGTCATAGAACCATTCTAGGCTTGAACGGCATTGCATCCATATTAGTGCGGACATTACCAATGGACAGATGCGCAAGCATAGAGCTAGCTCTTGCATCTAGTCAGTACAAACTAGACCGCTCCCTCAACGCGCCTGCTTCTCCAATCGCCGCACATCCCACCAAATGCGCGGCAAGCATGCCACCTTTTCGCGAAAAGGTACATAAGCGCGGCGACTATACGAATCATACCCGTTGGCGACGATTTTATCAAGGATACCCCGGTACACGCACGCCGCAGCGGCAACTGCAAAGCGCACCTCAACCGGCAAGAGCGCAATACCGGGCCAACTCTCGTCGTACAAGCGCTGAGCGCGTTCGATTTGAAACTTCATTAACGCGATAAACCGTTCATCATAGACACGGGCCAAAATATCATCAGCGGTCAGGTCAAAGCGAGCCAACTCATCTTCGGGCAGATACACCCGCTGGCGGGCGGCATCTTCACCAATATCGCGCAAAATATTCGTCAACTGCAACGCCACTCCCAACTTAATCGCGTATGGCGTCGCGTCGGGAGCAGCGCCAGTAATCCCGATCACCAACAACCCGACGACCGAAGCGACCCGGTAGCAATAGAGCCAGAGATCAGCAAAGGTCGCATAGCGCGATATCGTCAGATCCATCGCGACACCGGCCAACAACTCATCGATTAGATGAGGGGCGAGATTGTAGCGTTGGCAAGTATCGGCCCAAGCCAAGAGCACCGGATGCGAAGTGTCAAGGCACGGACGGCGCGCAACTCGCACCCATTCGGCGAGGGCACGAGCTGGATCGGAGGTTGCCATATCCACCGTATCATCGGTCGTGCGGCAAAAGGCGTACAATGCCCGTACTGCCCGGCGCTGCGGCGGCGGCAAAAACTGCGTGCTGAAGAAAAAACTCTTGGAATGGCGTCGGATAATCTGATCGCAGATTGCGTAGGCCTCAGCCAGCGAACGAACCGGTGGCGGCGGGAGTTCATCAGTGTTCGACGAGGCAGGCAGATCGCTGAGATGGAAGAGCTGGGCAAGCTGCTCATCAGCCGGCAAAGCTTGGCTGACCGGCAATCCGTTCCCGCGCGTGATAATCGAGATCGAATTCAGCGACACACCGCACTCCTTTTGTCACATATTCACGCTTATTTGTACTATACGCAATCTTGCGCGTATAGGCAAGCCTGAATCAAGCGTGATTGGTTTGGGTCGCCAATCACGCTTACCCTCCTCGCAAACCATTAGCGACTGCGACTCAGGAGTGCCGCGACGTTTTCCACCGCTTCCTGTGCATCGCGCCCCAAGAATGTGCCCGGCATCTTATGAGTCAAGATCGGGTTGAGGTTGAACGCGCGACCGCCATAGCCAAAGAGCGGTGTTGGCGGTGGCAGTTGTTGCAATGCGCGGCCAATTTCGAGCAGTTGAGTGGCGGTTTCGGTTGTCGAAGCTGACAAACAGACCAAATCAGGCTGAATGTGGCGCACAGCATCAAGCAGGTCTTTCACGGGCACTTCCGGGCCAAGATAGACGACTTGCCAACCGTGCCGCACAAGGAAGACGGCTAGCATCAGTGCGCCGAGATCATGCTGTTCGCTCGGAGCGCAGCCTACCACTACTAACCCGCGGCCCTCAGTCACATTGTAGGTATTAAACAGGCTCGACAACTTGCGCCGGATAAACTGAGTAGCAAAATGTTCAGCGGTCACCGAAATACGCCCAGCATGCCACTGCTCGCCAATCTCGATCATGGCCGGCTGAATCAGCTTCAGGAAGACATCTTCGAGTGGGTAAAGCGCGAATGCCTCACCCAGAATCTGTTCAGCGCGTGTGGCGTCAAAATCGGTCAGCGCGTTGATCATCCGCGCCTGCATCCGATCCCACGTGTGCGGTTCCGTATCGACAGCGGTATTCAACCACGAGAGACTCGTCTCGCTCCCGTCAATCATCAGCGCAATCGCTTGGCTGATGGTCAATCCTTCCGCTGTGCGATCACGAAGCCAACGAATCGTGGCAATATCACGCTCAGAGTAGAGGCGGTGGCCGCCTTCGGTGCGCTGTGGACGCGGCACGCCATAGCGGCGTTCCCATGCGCGGAAGGTGTCGGCCGGCACGCCTGTCTCCTGTGCGACAGCCTTGGTGTTGTATCGCGGCTTGTCTGAAAATTGGGAGAGAAAATGTTGCGGTGCCATCGTTCCGCGACCCTTCCCAGCGCTCAAGCTGTGCTGTAGCGATGGCGCATAATCTTTACACCCGATCTATATCGTACCACGGTTCACAATTACGTGTGCGTTCCCCAAATACATTGAGTGCTGCACAAGCCTTGCGCTAAGCGTGGTACAATGTTGTCAATATTGTAGCATGTTGCACAATCACTGTCAATAAAATGCACAATCAATCGCGATATAATCTCAGCGTATCGCGCTGATTGCAGTCATCACGATGATGCGTGTACTGATCACCGGAATTAACGGTTTTGTCGGCGGCCATCTTGCCGAGTATTTGCTAGCCAGCGGGCGCTGGGAGGTATGGGGGTTGTCGCGCTCGTCTGCAATCGCGCTGCCCGAACTTGCCGGCAAGGTGCAATTGGTGCAAGCCGATCTGGCCGACGCCGAGGCGACGATGCGCGCTATCGTGCAGGTGCGGCCACATATCATCTTCCATCTGGCCGGCCAACCTTTCGTACCCGAGTCATTCCGCGATCCAGCCGGCACCTTGGCCGCCAATACCCTCGGCGCGCTCCACATCTTTCTAACCTTGATTGAATACCGTATGGCTACCCGGGTGTTGGTGATCGGTACGAACGAAGAGTACGGCAAGATCGATCCCGAAGATTTGCCAATCGATGAGAATACCCCCCTGCGCCCAACCAGCCCCTACGGCGTTAGTAAAGCGGCCCAGAGTCTGTTGGCCTTGCAATACTACTACAGCCATGGGCTTGATCTGGTGCGGGTGCGACCCTTTACCCATATCGGCCCGCGCCAAAACGAGCGGTTTGTGACCGCAGCCTTTGCCCGCCAAATCGCTCGCATCGAACTCGGTTTGCAACCGCCGGTCGTGCAGGTGGGCAACCTTGCTGCGCAACGCGATATTTCCGATGTGCGCGATGTGGTGGCAGCCTACGCGCTGCTAGCCGAACATGGTGAAAGCGGTGCAGTGTACAATGTTGGGTCGGGAAAGGCCGTTATGGTGCGCGAGTTGCTCGATATGCTCTTGGCCGAATGCACGGTGCCGGTCGAGGTACGGCTCAACCCCGAATTGATGCGCCCGATCGATATTCCGCTCGTCGTGTGCGACGCGAGCCGCCTACGCGCGCGCACCGGCTGGCAGCCGCGCTATACCCTGCCCGAGACCCTGCACGATGTTTTGACCTACTGGCGCCAACGGGTCCGCGCCGAGGCGTTGGCGGCTGCTGGCTAAGAAAATCGTCACCAAACTGCCAGCGATTGGTAAACTGTTTGTGGTCTACCGGCACTATACTGTGCCTAGCCGTATCAGGATCGTTTAATTGGCAAACCTATCAACAGAAGCAATGCTATGAAAGCTGTCATTCTGGTTGGCGGTCAGGGTACGCGCTTGCGCCCCCTCACTTGCCGCACACCGAAACCAATGTTGCCGCTGGTCAATCAGCCGTTCATTGAGTGGATGCTCTTGCGCTTGCGCGACTATGGCATCCGCGAAGCGATCCTTGCCGTGCAATATCTGGCTGACCGCTTCCGCGCTGCGCTTGGTGATGGTTCTCGCTTAGGAATGAAGTTGCACATTATCGAAGAACCTGAACCACGCGGCACTGCCGGCGCAGTCAAGTATGTTGAGCATCTGCTTGACGGCACCACCTTTATCTTCAACGGCGATGTGATGACCGATCTCGATTTGCAGGCGATGCTCGATTTTCACCGCGAGCGTGGCAGCAAGGTGACGATCTCGCTCACGCCGGTTGATGATCCTACCCAGTTCGGCTTGGTCGAAACCGACCGTGACGGTAGAGTGCGCCGCTTCCTCGAAAAACCGCGACTGGAAGACATTACTACCAACCTTGTCAACGCCGGCACTTACCTGATCGAGCCGGAGATTTTCCGCTACGTGCCGCCAAACCAATTCTACATGTTCGAGCGCGGACTCTTCCCCGTTGTGTTACAGACCGGCGACCCCATGTATGGCTTTCCTTCCCGCGCTTATTGGACAGACATCGGCAAACCGCAAACCTACCTCGATGTCCACCACGATATTCTGATCGGGAAAGTGCAGTACCATTTTCGTGGCCAGCAGATTGGCGAACGGATCTGGATCGAAGGCGAGGCCGAAATCCATTCCAGCGCCCAAATTGTCGGCCCGGTAGTGATTGGTCACGGCACGCGCATTGGGCGCGGCACGCGGATCATTGGCCCGACAGTGATTGGGGCGCGGTGCGAAGTCGGCCCGGAATGCCAGATCGAAGGCGTGGTAATGTGGGATGGGAATGTGATCGAGGAGGGGGCTACGCTGCGCAATTGTGTGCTTGGCGCGGGCAATCGCATTGGTGAGCGTTCGCACGTGACCGATGGCGCCGTTATTAGCGATGAATGCCAGATCGGGCAAGACAACCGGCTCGAACGCGGGATCAGGATCTGGCCGGGTACAGCGCTGGGTGATCGGGCCATTTCGTTTTAGATGCAGCGGAGAAGGGGACACGGATTTGCTCGGTGCCTATCCGTGTCCTCGTTCTTTAGTTTACGGGACACGGGAACGCGGATTGGAACCGTCAGAATCCGTCATGCCCGAATGTACCTGTGTCCTAGTTCCACACAACCACCGGGAAGTTACGAGCGTCTGGCCAACAGATCGCGGATCTCGGCCAGCAATCGTTCGCTTGGCGTCGGCTCGGACTGAGCCGGCGGCGCGGCTGGCTCAGTAGGTTTGGCGAGCATCCGGTTGGCCGTGCGCACGATTAAAAAGACCACGAAGGCAATCAGCAGGAAATTAATCACCGCAGTCAGAAAAGAACCATACGCTAGCACAGGCCCCGCCGCCTGCGCTTCGGCCAGCGTCGTCGCTGGCTGGCCAGCCAGCGGAATGAAGTAATTGCGAAAATCAGCCCGCCCGCCAATGATCAAACCAATGATCGGATTGATGATATCGTCAACCAGTGAGTTAATGATCGCAGTGAATGCCGCGCCAATAATTACGCCAACTGCAAGATCAAGCACACTCCCCCGACTAATAAACTCGCGAAATTCCTTGAGCATACCAACGCCTTCCTGCGAGCACCACAGTATGAAAAGCTACACTCCAACAAGATCAACAGAAACCAGAAAAACCGCTAATTGTACATTACATTTGACGACATGATCATAAACAAGTTGCCATTTCCTGTCAAGTACTTGTTCAATGGTTAATTTTACATTTAAAGGTTATAAAGGCATTAAATATATTCTGACAAAAATGTTGATAATCCTTGTTACGACATTGGCTTATCGAGCGGGGCATTATGTTCATCCAAATAGAGCAAACGTTGCCGAACCCTCGACAAAAGCCAGTCACACCGACAGATCACACGTCCAGATCGGATTTGATCCAGTAGAGTTTGAGTCGCCCCGATCCCGGCTATCCTGCTCGTACCGATCCCGAACTATCCATAATCTTGCCAACCATCCTGTTTCAACCTCACCATTTCCAACGGATTGCGTGGCAAAGCAAGGAGCAGCGTTGTCATGCAACGCTGCTCCCGTTGTAGAGAGTGCGTGCAATAAGACGGCACAGTATGCGCATGCATCTCTTAGGGAAAACTAAGGCAAAATATCGAATCATCAAAGATTGAATATTAGTCCAAAAATCTTCACACACGGTTATGAGCTATTGTCCTCTCGTTGCCCGAATTTGTGATACCGTGTACATAGAATGACTGCTGGCATTAGCTTCAAGCCGGGAAGGTTCAGGCTATGGCACGACCGAAACGACCGCCACATCCGATGATCGCGCGCGCCCGCGCGCATCTGCGCACGATCGCGCCCGATCTGCAATACGCGCCACTGATCTTGCGCACCCTCGACGGGCCGCCGGGAAGCCCGCGCTACGCGGTTTCGGTGGCGCGATGCCAGAACGTTGGCGAATGCCCTTACGATATGACTGATCCGTCGGTCTGTACTGTGCCGAGCTGCGATCTGCGCCGTTCCCTCCGCCTCTTGCTCAATGCCGACGGCAGCTTAGCGCAGGTGATCGAAGGGCACCGGCGCTGGAACCCGCGCCCGCTTGACGATATTGGCCCCTAGATAGTCTAGCAACAAGGAGGTTGCGATGTACCGCCACATTCTCGTCCCGCTCGATGGCTCGGCGCTGGCCGAGCAAGTGCTACCCCACGTCCACGCACTCGCTGCCAACGAAGGCACGGTGAAGATCACGCTGCTGCGGGCGGTGCCGCCGATCTTTACCACCAGCGTTGATTACAGCGGTATGCTGGCGACCACGGCTGATGCGATCACCACGATGGAGCAAGAGGCGTTAGAGTATCTCAATCAGATCGCCAAGCAGTTCCAGAGCGAAGGTTATCAGGTACACACCGAGATTAGCGCGTTACCGCCGGCTGAAGCAATTATTGAATACGCTGAGAATCACGATGTCGATCTGATTGTGATCGCAACCCATGGCCGCAGCGGCATCAGCCGCTGGGTGTTCGGCAGCGTCACCCAAAAGGTGGTGCAGGTCACACCCACGCCGGTACTGGTCATCCGCCCCAAGTAATCGTAAAGACGCACAGCAGTGCATCTCTACGATGGTGGAGACACACTGCTGTGCGTCGCTATGATATGATTGCCCTGTGAATTGGCTGTGCAAAGGTTGTGTTGCGCTGTTCCCTCTTGACGCAACCATGACAACCCTGATAATCTGTTCTTAACAAAAATTTTTTCCTTTCCAGCACACGCCCATCGGGCGCGGGCTTGCGTCAAGGAGGACAGCCATGCGAGCGTTCGAACCGGAAAGGATCCACAACATCGGCATATTCGGTCACCTCGGCAGCGGGAAGACAACGCTGGCCGAGGCAATGCTGATGACGGCCCACGCCATCCCGCGGATGGGGCGCGTCGAGGACGGGTCAACCACCAGTGACTACGACCCCGACGAGCAACGACGCGGGATGTCTATTTCGCTCAGCGTTTTACCGCTTGAGTGGAACGGCGACAAGATCAATCTGATTGATGTGCCCGGCGCTGCCGATTTCGCTGGCGAAGCTGCGGCGGCAATGCGCGTGATTGATGGCGCTGTAATCGTGCTCGACGCCAGCGCCGGTGTCGAAGTCGGCACCGAACTCTTCTGGGAAATGGCGGTGGAGCAGCGCATTCCCCGCATTCTGTTCGTCAATAAGCTCGACCGCGAGAATGCCAATTTCTACCGCGTGATCGAGCAGGCGCGCGAGGTGCTCGATGCCGCGGTGATTCCGCTGCATCTGCCAATTGGGTCCGGCAAAGACTTCAAGGGTATTATCTCGCTACGCCAGCAGCGGGCATGGCTGACCAGCCCCAAACACGACGGTGGCTATATCGAGGCCGATGTGCCGGCTGAACTCAATGCGCTGATGCACGAGTGGCGCACGGCCCTGATTGATAAAATTGCGGCAACCAATGATCATCTGATCGAACGTTATCTCGAAGGCGGCGAAGATGCGCTGACCCGCGAAGAGCTGTTGCTGGGGCTGCGCACCGGCATTGCCGATGGCTCAATCGTGCCGGTCTTCTGCGGCTCGGCGACGGAAGTGGTCGGGATTGCCCAGTTGCTCAACGGGATTATCGACTCGATCCCCTCGGCTGGGCGCAAGACGACCACCGCACTCGATGCGAATAGCGAGGCTGAAGTTGAACTGCGCCCCAACCGCAATGAACCGCTGGCGGCACTGGTCTTCAAGACGGTGTCTGATACCTACGGTAAGCTCAGCTATTTCCGGGTCTTTTCAGGTGAAGTACGCGCCGGCATGACGCTAATGAATGCGCGCACCCGTAAAGAGGAGCGGATCGCGCATGTCTACATCGCGCGCGGCAAAGAGCAGATTGAGGTTGAGGCAGTCGGCCCCGGCGACATCGGCTTGCTCACCAAGCTCGGCGAGACGCAGACGAACGACACGCTCTGCTTACCGTCACGCCCACTGAAGCTCAGCCCAATCGCATTCCCGGCGCCGGCCTTTATCGCTACGGTCAAACCGCGCAGCCGCACCGATCTTGATAAGCTCAGCTCGGCGCTGAGCCGAATGATTGAGGAAGATCCGTCGCTGCACGTCTCGCGTGATGCGCGCACCGGCGAAGCCTTGCTCAGCGGCCTTAGCGAAACCCACTTGCAGATCATCGCCGATCGTATGAAGCGCAAGTTCGACGTGAATATCGATCTTGAGCTGCCGCGCATCCCGTATCGCGAGACGATCCGCACCATTGCCACAGCCCAATACCGCCACAAGAAACAGACTGGCGGTGCCGGCCAGTTTGCCGATGTCTCGCTGCGGGTTGAGCCGCTGCCACCCGACCCCAACCGCGAAGACCCCCTCGAATTCGTCAACGAGATCGTTGGGGGCGTGATCTCACGCGGCTTTATGCCGGCGATCGAGAAGGGTATCCGCGAGGCGATGGAAGAGGGGATTATTTCGGGCAACCCGGTGGTTGATGTGCGCGCTGCGGTCTTCGATGGCAAAGAACACCCGGTCGACTCGAAGGAAATCGCCTTCAAGACCGCTGCGAAAGAGGCGTTCCGGCTAGCTGCGCAGAAGGCCGGCGTGATTATCCTTGAACCGATCTACAACATGGAGATCATCGTCCCCGATCAGTATGCCGGTGATGTGATGAGCGATATGAGCACACGCCGTGGACGGGTGCAGGGGATGATGCCGCACGGCAACGGCAAGACGGTGATCCATGCCCAAGCGCCGTTGGCCGAAATTCAGCGTTACGCCACCGATCTGCGTGGCATGACGCAGGGCCGTGGCCGCTTCTCGATCAACTTTGCCGGCTACGAAGAGGTGCCGCCGCATCTGGTCAACCAGATTGTCGAAGCCTATAAGAAGGAGCTGGAAGCAGCGCATAGCCATTAGGAAAACTGCTGGCTCCATCTTGCCGGCTTCAGCCCTTCTCTCCTGCGTGCAAGAGAGAGGTAGGAGAACATCCGATCGAAAAAACCCGGCCCTTCAGGGTCGGGTTCCGTTTACGTAGCCCCTGCGCAGGCGGGAAAGGCTCAACCCATCCTTGCTCGGCCCACATTCGCTCGGCCCTTCAGGGTCGGCCTCAGTATACAAAGCCTGCTGTGCGAGCTGATGGCCCTCGCCCACTGGCCCCCCACGCCCGCACCGCTTCCCGCTTGACAAACTGCCCTGCTTCGACTACAATCCTCAATGGCAATAACGCCAATGTAGCTCAGTCGGTAGAGCAGCTGTTTCGTAAACAGCCGGTCGCCGGTTCGAGTCCGGCCATTGGCTCCACCCGTTGCGCTCTTACGTTGCAGAGGTCCACGTTGATGGAAATCATCAGCGTGGGCCTCAGACTATTTGCTGCGGATTACCGAAGTCTATGGTACCATGATATTCTGCATAGCAGAGGAAGAGGACAATAGGCGGTGTTATCCCTACAGGCAATGACGCAATGGACTGGATACGCATTCGCGGCGCGCGGACGCACAATCTCAAACACATCGACCTCGACATCCCACGCGGCAAGTTCGTCGTGTTGACTGGCGTGTCTGGTTCGGGGAAGAGTTCGCTCGCGTTCGACACGATCTTTGCTGAGGGCCAACGCCGTTACGTCGAGAGCTTATCGGTCTATGCGCGTCAGTTACTTGGCCAGCTCGAAAAGCCGGATGTTGATCTGATCGAAGGCTTATCGCCGGCAATTGCGATTGACCAAAAGAGTGGCGCGCGCAACCCGCGTTCGACAGTCGGCACCGTGACCGAGATTTATGACTTTTTGCGCCTGCTCTTTGCCCGTATTGGCCAGCCACATTGCCCACAGTGCTTTGCACCGCTGCGCCGGTATACGCCACAGCAGATGGTCGATCTGATCGTCGAGTTGCCGGCTGAGCGGCGGGTGCAATTGTTGGCGCCACTGAACGGCGAAGCCGAAGCGGCGCTGGCCGAGATCCGCCGACGCGGGTTTGTCCGCGCCCGGATCGACGGCGTGGTGCATGATCTTGACGAGCCGATCAGGTTAGAGAAGTACCGTCCGCACACGATCGAGGCAGTCGTTGACCGATTGATCATCCGCCGCACCCCTGATGGCGCACCGGCGCTCGATCGGGTACGGGTGGCCGACTCGGTGGAAACGGCGTTGAAACTGAGCGGCGGGCAGTTAATTGTGCAGATTATCGATGGTGAAGAGTTGTTGCTCAGCGAACGCTACGCCTGCCCGCACCACGGCCTGATCGAACTGGGTAAACTCGAACCACGCGATTTTTCGTTCAATAACCCGCAAGGGGCCTGCTCAACCTGTGATGGCTTAGGCGTGGTACCCGAAGTTGACCCGGCACTTGTGATTCCTGACCGCAGCCTGCCGCTGATCGAG
This sequence comes from uncultured Chloroflexus sp., assembly GCF_938091255.1. Taxonomy (NCBI): domain Bacteria; kingdom Bacillati; phylum Chloroflexota; class Chloroflexia; order Chloroflexales; family Chloroflexaceae; genus Chloroflexus; species uncultured Chloroflexus sp. The sequence continues at coordinate 114,539 of NZ_CALLJH010000006.1, read as the reverse complement.
GCAATTGCACCGTGGCGCGAGGGCGATGCCGGCAGCCAACAGTACTACCGCGATGTGCTGGTCTCATTCGCTGCGCATTTCGGTATCGACCCGCAGACCCCAGTGCAAGCGCTTGCGCCTGACATCATCAGCGCATTACTCTATGGCACCGGCGGCGAGCCGATCACATTACGCTACCATCTCAACGGCAAAACCCGCAGCGTTGAAACCGAATTTGAAGGCGTCATTCCCAACCTGCGCCGCCGCTTGGCTGAACAACGCACGGGCAATGAATCATCCGCGCTCGACCAATACACCACGCCGCGCGTATGTCCGGCGTGTGCCGGCGCGCGCTTGCGCCCGGAAGCGCGCGCAGTCACAGTTGCCGGTGTCTCGATTGTGGATGTGCATCGCATGAATGTGGCCACGGCGCTGGAATGGACACGTGGATTGCTCGAACGATCAGATCTGAGCGGGCGTGACCAGACGATTGCCCGCCCAATTGTGTATGAGATCAGCCAACGGCTACGTTTTTTATGCGAAGTTGGCTTACCGTATCTCACGCTTGACCGCACCGCGATCACACTCAGCGGCGGCGAAATGCAGCGCGTGCGCTTGGCGACGCAGGTCGGCGCCGGCCTTTCCGGCGTGCTCTACGTGCTTGACGAACCGAGCAGCGGGTTACACCCCCGCGATCACGATCGCTTGCTGGCCACCTTGACGCGCTTGCGCGATCTTGGCAATAGCGTACTAGTGGTCGAACACGATGAAGCGACGATCCGCGCCGCCGACTGGGTCGTCGATATGGGGCCGGGAGCCGGACCGCATGGTGGCGAAGTGCTGGCTAGCGGCACATTGGCCGAGATCATGGCAGCGCCGCGTTCGCTCACTGGCCAGTACCTCAGCGGGCAACGCCGCATCTCCATTCCTGCCCAACGCCGTCCAGCCAAGGGGCCGTGGCTTGAGCTACGCGGCTGCCGGGCCAACAACCTGAAGAACATCGACGTGCGCATCCCACTCGGCTGTTTGGTGGTGGTGAGCGGGGTAAGCGGCAGTGGCAAGAGCAGCTTGATCGGCGACACGCTAGCACCGCGCCTGAGCCACCTGCTCCACGGCGCCAAAGCGCGGGCCGGCGATCACGATGCTTTGCTCGGCATCGAGCACCTCGATCGCGTGATCGTGGTTGATCAAAGCCCGATTGGGCGCACACCACGCTCGAATCCAGCCACCTACAGCCGGATTTTTGATCCGATCCGCAACCTGTTTGCCGCCACCAACGAAGCCAAAGCCCGCGGCTACGACGCGGCACGCTTCAGTTTCAACCTTAAAGGCGGGCGTTGTGAACACTGCGCCGGCGAGGGCCTGATACAGGTCGAGATGCAATTTCTGCCTGACCTCTATGTGACGTGTGACGTATGCGGCGGAACGCGGTATAATCGAGAGACACTGGATATTCGTTACCGCGGCCTCAATATTGCTGAGGTGCTTGATTTAACTGTAACCGAAGCGCTCGACTTTTTTGCCCGCGTGCCGGCTATCGCCGAACGATTACAGGCGCTCCACGATGTCGGGCTAGATTATCTGAAACTCGGCCAGCCAGCGCCAACGCTGAGCGGCGGTGAAGCGCAGCGGATCAAGCTAGCCGCCGAACTCAGCCGGCGCAGCAACGGGCGCACGCTTTACATTCTCGATGAGCCGACTACCGGCTTGCATCTGGCTGATATTGAGCATCTATTAGCCGTGTTGCAACGGCTCGTCGATGCGGGTAATACTGTGCTGGTGGTTGAGCACCACATTGATCTGATTGCGGCGGCTGATTGGGTGATCGAGTTAGGGCCGGAAGGCGGTGATCGGGGCGGCCACTTAATCGGCGCCGGTCCGCCGGAAGTAATCGCAACCATACCGGCATCGCCAACCGGACAATATCTACGCCAACGCTTGGGGATTGCACCCGCAAGTAAACTGGCGTCCTAATGCGGTAAACGTGGTAATCCGACTGTAATCTGCACGCCTTGTATATACAGGAGCTACAACCTATAGTAACAACAGCACGATGAGACGATTGGCCCATCCGCGCCGACAACGGCAGAAAGGACTCGCCCGATGGAGCGGATCATTCTACGCGATCCAACGCTCATACCGCCCTTCGCTGAGCCTGCCCGTGAGTTGCGCATTCTCAACAAGCCGCTTTGGCTCCTGCAGCGCGATCTAGTCAAGGCATACGGCAAGAGCGCAATTGAAATCGATCAATTAGCTGAAGTGGCCGAACTGCCGGCCACTGATGAACGGTTGATCTACCGCGATAATCTCTTTTTCAATGCAGCATTGATCGACACCTTCATGAGTGAGGCGCGGAAACGTGGCACGGCGGCGCAGATTGCGTTCAAAGCGAGCAATCCGGCGACCGGTCAGAAGGGCGATCCGAGCATCGAACGCCATGCCTTACAGCTCTCACGCCACATTCGGCGGGTAGGCGACTATTACGTCGCCGATCTCTATTACCTCCCCGCTGGCGTAAACGATCTGGCGCAGGCGCAGCCGTTAGTGATTGACACCCTTAGTCACGAAATGGGCTACTACCGCATTCCCAGCTACATGGCGCACAAAGGCGATCTCACTTACCAGATCCCGATCCGGGCCTTCATCTCAATTGAGAGTTGGTTGCACGTCTTGATGGCCAACGTATTGATGGGGGTCTTTTCGTGGGCGGCTGACCTTGATACACGCATGAGCAAGGCACGCCTGCGCAACATTCTGAAATGGACAGCGGAAGATTGGCGGCTATTTCCGGGAAAGATCGCGTTTGCGCTCAAAGCGTTTTGGGAAAAGATCAATCCGCTGGAAGAACAGTGGCGCAATCACTTTCTCGCCTCGCGGGCGCTAGTCAAAGTCGGCAAACGCTGTTCGATCGACCCAACTGCCATTATCCACGGGCCAACCGTGATCGGCGACGATGTCTATATTGGCCCCGGCGTCGTGATTGCCAACAGCTACATTGGCAACAACGTCAACATCATGCAAGGGTCGCAGATCATGCTCAGCGTGGTCAGCGATCGCTGCTTCCTACCCTTCAATGCCGGCCTATTTATGACCGTGCTGATGGAAAACAGCATGGTAGCGCAAAATAGCACGCTGCAACTGTGCGTCGTCGGGCGCAACACCTTTATCGGCGCCAACAACGTCTTCACCGACTTTAATTTGCAAGGCGAACCGATCAAGGTTATCCATGAAGGCGTACCGATCGAAGTCAACATGCCGGTACTCGGTTCGGCAGTGGGGCATAATGTCAAGCTCGGCAGCGGATTTGTGGTTTACCCCGGTCGCATGATAGAATCAAATGCTGTTATAATCTTTGACAACGAACAAAATCTTATTCGGAAGACTGTAGCCGGCCACGATCTGAACGATATCGATGAAGCAACCGGCGAGCCGCGCCGAATCATCTACCACTGGCCGAACGTCTACTATGATCCGGCTCGACCAGAGGCCAGCACGGCCATCGAAGATGAGCCGCCGGTACATATGACAACGCTTCGTTCTAGCCAGCCTGCCGGGAATGGACGTCTGCCCGAGCACATCAGTGCGAGCCAGCGGTCGTAGCCGCCGCATCGCGAGGAGAAGGGATTGTGAGCAAAGAACGCATCCTCGTCGTTGAAGATCAGCCAGACATTTCGAGCCTGCTGAAGATCTACTTCACCGCACAGGGGTACGAAGTCTACACTGCGCTGCGCGGCCAGCAGGCGATCGAGATTTGCAGCAAAACACCGCCGAATCTGGCCTTGCTTGACGTCAATTTACCCGATATGGAGGGATACGATGTTGGGCGGGCGTTACGCGCCAGCCCGCGCACGCGGCACATCCCGATCATTTTCTTGACGGCGCGCGGCGAACGGCGCGACCGGCTGATCGGATTGGGTGAAGTGCAAGCGCAATACTACATTGTCAAGCCCTTCGATATCGAAGAGGTGCATACGATCGTCAAGAACCAGCTTGAAGACGCGCGTCGGCGCAATCAGCTCCATCCGGTCACGAACTTGCCCACTGCGGAACTGCTCAATGACCAGCTCCGCCAATTGTTGACGGCGCCGCGGTGGGGATTGCTCAATGTACATATCAACGGCTTCGAGACCTTTACCCAAGTCTATGGGGCAGTGGTTGGCGAAGATGTGCTGCGCTTTGTGGCGTTGATGCTCAACGAAGTGGTTAGTGAAGTTGGCGGCAATGAGGAATTTATCGGCCAGCAGTCGGTTGGGCAATCATTCCTCATTACAACCATTCCCGAACGGATCCAGACAATTTGTGATCGTATCATCGCCCGCTTCGACGAAGAGATCGGCCTTCATTACAATTATCGGCACCGCAAACAAGGCTATATCGAGTTTGTTGATGACAATGGCGAGACGCGACAAGCGCCGTTGATGTCGCTCTCGATCGGTGTGCTGACCAACGATGACGGCCCCTTCGCCGACATCCGCGAGCTGAGTGAAGCGGCAGAAGAGGTGCGGCAGCGAGCATTGGTGCAAGCGCGCGAACAAGGCAAGCGTAGCTTCGTAGCTTATGGTCGCTCCTGACCAAACCTGTTATGAATGGTCGAACTGCATGTTGTTGATACATTCCGTAGTCGCCTGTGCAGCCCAGACACGTCAGCAGGAGCGATAGCGACACTATGGATACGACGATCACCGGAGCACCTCCTCAGGGTTGGGAACTACTTGCCCAACTGGCTTTGCATAGCCAGCAGCCGCTTGGCCAAACTGAGCCAGCCGAGCTATGCACGCTGATTGGCGAGTTGCTCGAACGCCACCTTGGCGTTGGTGGTCGCTTAACCCTGCTGGCCAATGAACGCGAATTAGCGAGCGTAGTCTGGGGGCACGTGCCACTGAATGGGACAGCGCTTGAATTACGGGATGCCACGTCTCTGTATGGTCGCTTGACACTCACGGCCACGTTCGAGGCTGCGTTTACTACTGCGCTTATTACCCAAATCACGACCCTCCTTGGTGTATGGCAGCGCGCGCGTGTCCACGAGCGGGGTGAGCGATTGCGCGCCCTTGGCTATACCGCTTTTGAAAACATCGGCACCGGTGATCTAACAGTAGCACTCGCGCAGTTATGTCGGCAGGCGACGACACTGTTGCCAGCAAAAGCGCTGGCGGTGTATTGGATCAATTTTAGCAATCAAACGCTGATCCGGGCGGTCAGCAGCGCCGGTGATACCCTCTTTCCCGACCAAGTTGCGATTAATGACAACGAGGCGATCGAGCAAACGATCACGTTGCAAACTTACCAACGCGGCGTGTGGCGCACACGCACCCAACACCGGGATGTCCCGACCGAATGGGATCTGTTAGTTGAGCCGCTTTCTGTAGGCGTTGAGTTGGTAGGGTTGCTCTTGCTGCTGAATCCCGGTCCTGAAGCTGCGCAAACTATTCACTTCCTTTCCCGCCCGCTTGCCCTGCTGCTCTATGCAACGAAGCTCCAGCAACACGAAAGCCGACACGCGCGCGAGCTCTTCGTGTTGTATGAGAATAGTCTGGAAATTGGGTCGGGGGTCAGGATCGAAGAGACGATCGCCCACGCGACCGAGAATATGGCGCTGGCGCTTGAGGCCGATTTCGGGGCGGTCTACCTCATTGATCCGAACCAACCGCGCCAATTGCAAACCATTGCCGTCTACAGCGAGCATGCCAGCGGAGTAAGCGGGTTTGAGCGAATCAAGCTAGTGCCGGCCTTGCAGGCGATGAGCGAGCGAAACGAGCCGGTCTTAATCGCTGAAACAACTATTGAAGCCAGTAGCAACCCGATCGCGGCGCATGCGGCGACGTTTGGCTGCCGCAGCGTGTGGCTGACGTCGTTGCGAAGCAAGGATCAGGTTGTCGGCTTGTTGGCGATGGGGTATGCGGCTCCGGCTCACATGCTTGACCAGATTGAACGGAATCTGCTGCAAGTACTGAGTGCGCAGATCGCGACGACCGTCCAACACCGGCGGCTCTACGATGCTGCCCAACGGCGTGCAGGTGAACTAGAACGGCTGCAACAGATCAGTGAACTACTGGCAGCGGATCTCTCACTGGATGAAACGCTGGAGTCAACCTTAGCCGGCGCAGCGAAATTGGCGCGGTTTAGCGGAGGGCGGATTACGCTCCTTGACGAACGCAACCAACGCCTGCGCGTCGCTTGCCAGCAGGGTCTGCATTGCCGGGTAGGCGATGAGGGTGACACACTCAGCTCGTGGGTGGCCCGCCACCAGCGACTGCTGCGGATCGATGATCTCAGCCTGCCACCAGCGTGGCTGGGTACGCTCGACGATATAAGCGGGCTGATGTTGAACACCAATCTGCCGGCGCGCAGCTATCTAGGTATCCCATTACGCAGCGGTAACACCCTGCTCGGCGCGTTAGAACTCGTCTCTGCCCAACCCAGCAGCTTCAACGCCGAAGATGAACGGTTATTGAGCATCTTGGCTGGCCAATCGGCACGTGCCATCGCCAATGCTAGCCGGTTTGCCCAAGTGGATAGCAGTCTACGGTTGCGCATCGAACAACTGCGCGCCCTGCAACGGATCGGCAGCCAACTGGCGATTACGCTCAACCAAAATGAAATCCTTGCTTTTGTTCTCGAACAGGCGCTCCGCGCGACTGGCGCCAGTCATGGCTTGATCGCGTTGCGCATTAATCCGGCCAATGCCCAAAATAACAACCCTTCGCTAGCCGAACTGTTGCACCAATCGCTGATTGAAGAGATTGAAGCCGAGACGAGCGCATTCCTCATTGTCGAAGTAATTGGCTACACACCGCCGCTGCGTAGCCGGCTCATTAGCAGTATGCTTGGTCAAGCGGTGCTTACTGCGCAAGAAGCGCTGACCAAGCGCGAGGCTGCCCTAAGCGACCATCTTAGCGAAGGTGAGCGCGAGGCGTTATTGTGCCCGAATGCGAATTCGGCGCTAGCGGCGCCTATCTTCTATCAGGGCAGCGTATATGGTCTCGTCTTGCTGCTGGCGGAACAATCGCGCCATTTTGATTACGAAGCGGTCGAATTCCTGCGTGCTCTGACGCATCAGGCTGCTATCGGCATTGGGAATGCCCAACACTACCTCGAGCTGGAGCACATGGCGAAGATGCTCCAGCGCCGGGCTGATATCCTCAACGATGTGTTGGAAATCGGGCAGGCACTACGCGCCGACCAGTCGTTGGCGAGCCTGCTTGAACAGATTGGCTATAGCATTATCGAAGCGGTTGGGCTGCGAACCGTGCTCTTCTGCCTTGCCCGGCCAGATCAGAGTGATTATCTCTATCTGGAGGCAGCCGCCGGCATCCCGCTTAGCGAACAAGCGAATCTGGCCCAACACCCATTGCCGCTCAAACTAGCTACCCGCTACCTCGATCCACGCTTCCGCTTAGGACGAACCTACTTTATTCCGGCAGATGAAGCACGGGCACTTGAAGCAGGCTTCGACACCGGCATCTTTGGTTATCATCCGTTCGTTGATGAACGTAGCGGCAATGAATGGCAACTCGAAGACCGGCTCTGCGTGCCGCTCTACTCAACCGATGGGATGTTGCTGGGAATGATCTTTGCCAGCGACACCGAAGATCGCCAGCGCCCAACGGCCCGCACGGTTGAGCCGCTAGAAATTTTCGCCGATCAGGCCGCGATTGCAATTGAAAACCACCTATTGTTCCGCGAAGCGCACGACCGGGCCGAAGAGATGGCGGCGCTGTTCCACGTCGGTGCAGCCGCAACCTCTACTACCGATCTCGATACGCTCCTCGAACGGGTGTATCAAGAGATTGTCGCGTTCCTTGGCACGCCGGACTTCTTCTACATTGCCAGCTACCATGCTGAGCAAGAGACGGTACGGTTTGAACTTTTCAAGCAACACGGCGCAACGTTGGCTGCATATCACAAACGCACGGCGCCGAAAGCGGGCTTGACTGCCAAGATTATTGACGAGGGCAATCCATTACGGATCGATGATCTGCTGAATAGCAACTTGCACGACCAAGCTCAAATCTTAGTGAGTGAAGGCCGACAGGTGCGTTCGTGGATCGGAGTGCCGCTGATCAGCCAAGGAGCAGTGATCGGTGTGCTGTCGGTGCAAAGTGAGACCGCGGGCGCCTTTACCGATCGCACGCTCCGCTTCTTAGCGGCACTGGCCAACCAACTCGCGATTGCACTGGAAAACGCGCGCTTGTTCGCCGAACGTGAGCAGCGCATTACTGAGCTGAATAGCATTAATCGCATTGGGCAGACCATCGCCTCGACCCTCGATCAGCGGCAGATGCTGCGCGATGTGTACCATCATCTGTGCAGTTTTCTGAGCCTCGATTCCTTCGTTGCTTACCTGTATGACCCGGAAAGCGATGAAATGACCTTCTGCTACGAGGTGGATGAAGGGATCGAGACCATTACCGAACGACGTGAGCCGCCAAAGCCGGGCAGCTTGACCGAGTATATTATTCGCACACGCCATCCTCTCCAGTTTGTTAATCTGACGGCTGAAGCCGATCAAGCAGGCTTCCGTCCAGTCAAGTTTGGATCCGAGCGTGAGTCGGCGGCTTGGTTGGGGGTACCACTGTTGATCGGTGATCAGACGGTGGTCGGCGTGTTGGCTGTGATGAGCTATACCCCCGGCATCTACCATGAACGCGAACGCGCCTTTCTGACCACCGTCGCCAACCAATTAGCGCTTGGCGTGCAGAATGCTCGTTTGCTAGAACGGGCACAGGCCCAAGTCGAGCAACTAGCCCTTATCAACCGAGTTTCCGCCACAACCAACGCGCTGACCGACTTGCAGGCCATTTACCAAGAGATCGTCAACGCGATGGCCGCTGCTACCGGCGTCGATCAAGCGCGGATGGTCATCTACGACCGCGAAAGCGGGTATGCGCCGGCAGTCGCCGAGTATGTCGAGAGCGGCCTTCTCGATCAGCTCCGGATCCAACTGTTTGACAACCCCTCGGTTGACTGGCTCGACCGCGAGAAACGGCCGCTCGTTTCTGAAGACGCTCAGAACGACCCACTCTTCGCGCCAACCCACCAGACCTTCCGCGCGCTCGATATTCGGTCGATTGGCATCATTCCGATTATTCTCAATGATGAAGTGATTGGCGCAGTCGGGCTAGACTTCGTCGGACGGTATGGCACCTTCTCACCGCAGGTGCTCGAACTCTGCCAGACGATTGCCAATCAGACCAGCACCGCGATTGCGCGCGCGCGCGCCACTGTCGAAGCACAACGGAGCGCCGAAGCAACCCGCCAGAAGGTCAGCGAGTTATCAACATTGCTCGACGCAGCGCGCATTCTCTCATCGTTGCTGCGCCCGCAAGAGGTGCTCGATAAGCTGATGGAGCTGGTAAGCCGCCAGTTGAACGTCACCACCGTGGCGTTGTGGACGATCAGCGAGGGCAATATCTTGACGCCGGCGGCACTCGATGGCATTCCAGCTGAGCAAGGCCGCACGATGCGGGTGCCGATCGGGCAGGGCTTTACCGGAAAGGTGGCCGAAACCGGCCAGCCCTTGATAATCGAAGATGTTAATACGCAGGGAGGATCACTCTACCCCAATTACCAACAGCGCAACAACTTGATCTCATTTATGGGCGTGCCGGTGATCTACCGTGAGCAGATCATCGGCGTGCTCAGTGTGATGACCAATTACCGGCGCCAGTTTACGAACGATGAAATGCTGCTGCTGGCCGGCCTCGCCGATCAGGCGGCAACGGCGCTGGAAAATGCGCGTTTGTTTGAAGAACGCGAGCAGCGAATCTCTGAGCTGACGATTATTAACCGGATTAGCGCAGCGGTTAATGCCTCGCTTGACATCTACGAATTGATCGAACGGCTCCATCAGGGGATTAGCGAGATCATTGATACCAGCACCTCGCTGATTGCCCTGTACGATGAAGCAAGCAATACGCTCAGCTATCCTATCGCCTACGACCGTGGCGAGCGAATCTGGCTTGAACCGCGACCGCTTGGCGGGGGCACAAACGGTTGGGTTATTCGCAACCGGCGACCACTCTTATTAAGCACGGCCGCAGCAGCGCGGGCAATGGGCTTGCTGGTTGACCAAGGACGAATAGGTGACGATACAGCGATTGAAGAGTCGTATTTGGTTGTGCCCATCATCTATGGTGACCAAGTGTTAGGCGTGATCAACATTCAGAGCTACGCTCAACACGCCTTCGATGAGAACGATCTGCGCTTTGTCACCACCGTCACCAATCAAGCAGCGGTAGCCCTCAACAATGCCCGGCTGTTTAGCGAAACGCGCCAAAACGCGAGCGAGATGAGCACCCTGTTCGAGGTGTCACAGAATCTGTCTGGCACCCTTGATACAGACACCATCCAGATGCTCATTGCCGATGCAGCCGTGCGTCTACTGGGGGCTGAACTGGGCGCCGTGCTCCGGTTCGACCGGCGGGGAAATATCGAACGGCAAGTCTTGATCGATGGGTATGAGTTTCGCGAAGACATCAACGTTGATTTCCGCCGTGGCGGTCTGACGACCGAGCTGTTACAGCGCGACCAGCCGATTGCGATTAGCGATCTGAGCGAGATTGAGGATGGCCAGCACCATGCAGTGAAACTCGGTGTGCGGAGTGCGCTTGGTATTGCCGTTGGTTCTAGCGAAGAACGGCTGGCAGCGATCTGGGTTGGTATGCGCACCCCGCACGAGTGGAGACCGCACCAGATCTCGCTGCTGTCGATTTTGGCCAATCAAGCGGCGCAGGCGCTCAAGAGCGCGCAGCTCTTTGCAATTGAGCAAAAACGGCGTCGCCAAGCCGATATGCTGCGCGAAGTGGCGCAGTCCTTCACGTCTACCTTGGCGCTGCGCGAAATTCAGACGTTGGTGCTCAGCCAACTGCAGCGGATTGTGCGGTATGATAGCGCCGCCATGCTGCTGCGCGATGAGGGCTACGGTGATCTCCGCGTTGTCGAGGCGTATGGCTTTGGGCCGACGATACCCCCTCAGGGCAGCATTGCCCTCGAAGCGAGTAGCCTCTTCCAGACTATGGCGATCGAACACCAACCGATACTGATCGCCGACACGCAAAGCGACCCGCGCTTTGACGACCTTCGCCGGCTTGGGTGGAGCGATGGTTCATGGATCGGTGCGCCGCTGCTGGTTGACAATGAGTTGGTCGGCATCCTGACCATCAGCCTCAAAGAACCAGACGCCTATGATGAAGAGGCGCTGGCGGTCACATTTACCATTGCCAGCCAAGCGAGTCAAGCGATCCAGAATGCGCGCCTGTTCGATCAGATTAGCAATCTGGCTGCCGATCTGGATGCACGGGTGCGCGAACGCACCGCTGAGCTTGAGCAGGCCACTCGCTTGTTATCAGAGGAGAAAGAGCGGCTTGAAGCGGTTAACCGGATCACGCTGGAATTGACAACTCAGCTTGATTTGAACTTGATCATTCAGCGCGCGCTTGAGCTTATCTCCGAAAATCTTGGGGTAGAACGCGGCTCGTTGATACTGCGCGATCCTGCCACTGATGCGCTGATATGCCGTGCCGTTCTCTACGGTCGCGGCCACGTCGAGGGGGCGAATATACCGCTGCGCTTCTCAGATGGAACTGAGGGGTTGGCTGGCTGGATCATACACCATCTCGAGCCAGTCAATATCCCCGATGTCGATCGCGATCCGCGCTGGCTGAAAGAACTCGGTCGCGCCGATGATGTGCGCTCGGTGGCCGGCGTGCCGTTGCAGACGAGCGATACCGCGATCGGTGTACTGATTCTGTCAAGCCCGCAACGGAACTACTTCGGCGACTCGCAAATGAATTTGCTAGGCACGATCGCTAGCGTCGTAGCCTCGGCAGTCAATAATGCGCAGCTTTACGGCTTTATTAACGATCTGGCGCTCCGCAACGCGGTGCTGCTCGAAGAGCAGCGCGAAGAGTCGTCAAAGAGCGCGGCGGTGTTCCGCTCGATGACTGAAGGCGTCATTGTGCTCGATCCGCAGCAGCAGATTACGCTCTTCAATCCGGCGGCTGAACAGGTGTTGGAGATAGTTGCCGACCAAGTACTCGGCCAACCACTGTCTCGCTTGGCCGAGATCGGCGAAGATGAAGCGAGCCGGCGGCGCGGCCAAGCAATCTACAACGGCATTCTGCATGGCTTGCGCCGGATGCGAGAGACGCAAAGCATCTTTAGCACATCAGTTGATTTGACCGATCCCACGCAGGTGATCGCGATCAATATCGCGCCAGTGCGCAGCCCTGATGGCCAGCATTATGGCGAAGTGGCAGTGTTGCGAGATATTACGCGCGAAATCGAGGCTGATAAAGAGAAGCGCCAGTTTATTTCCGACGTTAGCCACGAGCTGCGCACACCGCTCACGGCGATCAAGGGCTATATCGATGTGCTGTTGCTGACGGCCAGCCTCAACCTGACGCCCGATCAGCTCAATTACTTGAACATCATCAAGAACAATACCAACCGGTTACGCGCCCTGATCGAAGATATTCTAGAGTTCTCGCGGCCCGACTCCAAGAAGAAGTTGACCTTTACGCAGGTTGATATCCCAATTGTTATTGAGGAAGTGGTGCAATCGTTGCGACTCGAGTATGAGCGCAAGGGAATGACGGTACGAATTGACGCCTCACCCGCCCTGCCATACGTGATAGCCGATCAGAAGCGGGTGAGCCAGATTATCTTCAACCTCTTCTCAAACGCAGTGAAATACACCTATGAGGGTGGCTCGATTACGGTGCGCGCCTTCGTAAACCGGGCCAATATGATGCAGATCGAGGTGGAAGATACCGGCGTTGGTATGTCACCTGAACAACTAAAGAAACTATTCCGTCCCTTCTACCGTGCCGATAACCCGCTACGTGATGTCGCCGGCGGTACCGGATTAGGGTTGAGCATCGCGAAGCAATTGGTTGAGATGCACGGCGGCGAGATCTGGGTGACCAGCGAGCTGGGCAAGGGTAGCACCTTCTCGTTCGCGATCCCGCTGCAACAGGCGTCCAACGGCACTCATACCGAGGAGGTGGAACTATGAGCGTCATCCACCTCGATAACCGCCTCGCCCATTATGAAGTCTTTGGCCGTGGCCAGCCGATCATCTTCCTGCATAGCTGGATGGGATCGTGGCGCTATTGGGTGCCGATTATGGATATCGCCTCTGAGCGGAATCGCGCCTACGCTTTCGACTTCTGGGGCTTTGGCGAGAGCGACCGCCGCGGCGATCAATTTACCGTCAACACCTATGTCGAGATGCTGCTGCAGTTTATGAATCGCCTCGGCATCGCCCGCGCCACCTTGGTCGGGCACGGTATGGGGGGGATGGTGGCAATCCTCGCGGCCCATCAATACCCCGAACGGATTAACCGGCTGCTGACGGTGGCAACGCCGCTGCACGGTCAGATACTGGCGCAGCACATCAAGCCGGGCACACTGTCACGCTTGTTAGGAATGAACACGACGCAGAATGGCTGGGTGCGGATGGTACGTTCGTTGCAGGTGGCTGATGCTGAAATTCAGCACGAGATTGAGGAAGACACAGCGAGCTTGAGTGAAAAGGTACTCAATCAGGTGCATGAATCGCTCTTAGAGACCGACCTGCGTCCGCATATTATTTCGTTGCAAACACCGTTGCTGGCGGTATACGGCGGCAAAGACCCGATCGTCAATCCGGTTCACGCTGCCTTCCTTAACGAACTGGCTGAACGCCCGATCCAGTTGTTGGTGCTGCCGAAAGCCAGCCACTTCCCCTTCCTCGAACAGGCTAATACCTTTGGCCGGTTGTTGCTCGATTTCTTGGTCTCGCAGGGAACGGCGATTGAGATCAAGGAGGAGTGGCGGCGGCGGGTTAATCAGCGCGAGTATTTGTAATGCCACGACTTAGCGGGAAAACGGGGCATTGCCGCGTTTTGTGAAGAAAAATTCACCGAGCGATCAGCTCAATAATAGGCAGAGACACCACAGCGGATGATGGATATGACCATCATCCGCTGTTGCTTGAATCTAGCGCTGGACACAGCCCTCTCCCCATTCACGGTTCAAGGACGGATAGAACGCATGAGCGCAAGCGTAGTTGATAGCTTTGCGATGATCCGATTCGCCCTCACCCCCAGCCACCGCTCCCACTAGCGCGAGAGTAGTGGCTGGGGGTGAGGGGCATCAGTCGGCGCAGCGGGTTTCGTCACCGGAACTCGGCCCTGAAGGGCCAGCTCCCTTTACAGCAACAAATGAGTGTACTGGGTTAGATGTTCTGCCCGCCACCCCGTATGCGGAGGGAGGGGGAACACACTGTGTATCACTCCAACTCAGCAATGCGCGCGCGCAAGCGGGCCAACGCAGCCTCAGCAGCCGCCAGTGCTTCGCGTTCACGTTGCACGACGTGAGCCGGCGCTTTGCTAACAAAGCTCTCGTTATTGAGACGAGAAGCACGCCGCTCGACATCGGCCTCGGCTTGGGCCAGCTCTTTTTGCAGACGGGTGCGTTCGGCGGCTAGATCGATCAGACCAGCCAGCGGAAGGAAACACTCCACCGCACCGATCACGATTGAGGCCGCCTGCCGCGGACGCTCGCCAAGCGTGGCAACAATCGTCAAATCGTCCATTGCCACGCGGGCCAACCGGCTGATCAGCGGCGCTTGCCCGCGCAAGAGATCGGCCCGCTCACCGGCCACCACTGTAGCCGCCACCCACTTCGCCGGCTCGACTTTGTACTCGCTGCGCACGTTGCGGATCGCGACGATCAGCTCTTGCACCAGCGCCCAATCGGCTTCGACCGCCTCATCACTCATACCTGCCACCGGCATCGGATACGGCGCGTAGCTGAGCGTGCGCAGGCCAAGCTCGGAGTACGCTGTATCGGGGCCGGGATCGGGGCGCTGGTAGGCCTCGGTCAAGTACTGCCACACCTCTTCGGTGACGAAGGGCATAAAGGGGTGGAGTAAGCGCAAGCTGCCATCGAGCACGGTGAAGAGCACGCGGCGGGTAAGCTGTGCTCGCTGCACATCGCCTTCGAGCTGCACCTTGGCAATCTCGACATACCAGTCGGCAAACTCGCCCCAGAGGAAATCGTGGATCTGGCGGCCCGCTTCGCCGAAGTTGTAGCCTTCCATCAACCGATCCACCTCTGCCACCAGATGAGCGTAGCGCGAGAGGATCCAACGGTCAGCGAGGGTGAAATCTGCAGCGTGCAGCTCCTCCGGCGTTACCTTCACGCTCTCGTTGCGCGGCAGATCACCGAGTTTGCCGATCACAAAGCGAGTGATATTCCAAATCTTATTGGCAAAATTGCGCGCCGCCTCGATCCGCTGCGGGTTGAGGTTGACATCTTGGCCGGGAGTGCCACTCGTCACCAACGTGTAGCGGAGCGCATCAGCGCCGTGTTGCTGGATAACCTCCAGCGGATTGACCACATTGCCGAACGACTTTGACATTTTGCGACCATGCTCGTCGCGCACTAACCCGTGCAGGTAGACGGTGTGGAAAGGTGGCTGACCAGTGAGGTAGCACCCCATCATCATCATACGCGCCACCCAGAAGAACAGGATATCGTACCCTGTCTCCATGACACTGGTAGGGTAGAAGCGGCGGTAGTCTTCGGTGTCGTCGGGCCAGCCGAGCGTGCTGAAGGGCCACAGACCGGAACTGAACCACGTATCGAGCACATCGGGGTCTTGCACGCCCTCAGCAGGCGGCGGCTCGTCGGGGCCGGGCACGACGATCGAGCCATCGGGCATATACCAGACCGGAATGCGATGCCCCCACCAAAGTTGGCGCGAGATGCACCAATCTTCGATGTTTTCCAGCCAGTGGAAATAGACCTTCTCGAACCGTTCGGGCACGATCTGCACCTTGCCATCGCGCACGGCGGCGATCGCCAGCTCGGCGAGCGGCTTGGTGCGAACAAACCACTGCTCGGAGAGGAGCGGCTCGATCACCTCGCCGCCGCGCTGGCTAATGCCGACATTCATCTTGTGCGGTTCGGTCTTGACCAGCAAGCCTTCGCGTTCGAGATCGGCCAGTATTGCCTTGCGACACTCGAAGCGATCTAACCCGGCATAGGGGCCGCCCGCCTCGTTGATGGTCGCATCGGGATTCATAATATTAATCATCGGCAAGTGGTGGCGCTTGCCGACTTCGTAGTCATTCTTGTCGTGGCCGGGGGTAATCTTGACCGCGCCGGAGCCAAACTCTGGATCGACATACTCGTCGGTGATAATCGGGATGGGGCGAGCCAGCGCCGGTAAGATCGCCTCTTTGCCGACCAGATGGGCATAACGCGCATCGCCGGGAGCGACGGCCACCGCTGTATCACCCAAAATTGTCTCCGGGCGCGTAGTAGCGACGGTAATAAACTCAGTCGCGCCGGCAGCCCACTGGCCTGACCCCCACGGCGCTGCGGGGCCGACCCATTCGGCAGTGCGGATCGGGTAGCGCACGTACCAGATCGAGACATTACGCTCTTCGTACTCGACTTCAAGATCGCTAACGGCGGTTTGCAGCTTGGGCGACCAATTGACGAGATAAGTGCCACGATAGATCAGGCCATCATCGTAGAGGCGCTTAAACGCAGTATGCACCGCGCGCGACAAACCGGGATCGAGGGTAAACCGCTCGCGCGACCAGTCGCACGACGCACCGAGCCGGCGCAACTGGCGCGTAATCTCGCCGCCGTACTTCTCTTTCCATTCCCACGTGCGGCGCAAAAACTCTTCGCGACCCACCGCCTGTCGCGACGTTCCCTCGCGCTCGAGCAGCTTCTCAACCTGCGTCTGGGTAGCAATGCCGGCATGATCAGTACCGGGTACCCACAATGTCTGATACCCCTGCATACGGCGCCAGCGGATCAGCAAGTCTTCGATCGCGACAAACATCGCGTGGCCGAGATGCAACTCGCCGGTGACATTAGGCGGCGGGATCGAGATGACAAA
Organism: uncultured Chloroflexus sp.; assembly: GCF_938091255.1. Lineage (NCBI taxonomy): Bacteria > Bacillati > Chloroflexota > Chloroflexia > Chloroflexales > Chloroflexaceae > Chloroflexus > uncultured Chloroflexus sp. The sequence continues at coordinate 97,654 of NZ_CALLJH010000006.1, read as the reverse complement.
CGGAGGGCGGGGCGCGTCATCGCGCGGCGCAAACAGGCCGCTACGCTCCCACCAATCGTAGAGCCGCTGCTCGACAAGGCGGTGCTCGTAGGCTTTATCCATCTCTAGCGGGCGGGCGGCAGCCGGATCGGTCATAGATGCCTCAACAATTAGCGCTAGAATACCGTCACATTAGAAACTATTATACCAGTCTTTCCGGCACAGCGATGTCAGGCGCGGGAGGGATAAGATCGAGTACAATGCGAATCATGACAGCCGCGCACAGCCGCGCGCCAGACATCATCAACCATTGTGGCGAGGAATGTTATGACCCCGCTGATTCAATTGAACAATATCACCAAAATCTACGTCATGGGTGAAACCGAAGTGCATGCCTTGCGCGGAGTCTCGCTCACGATCAACCAAGGCGAGATGGTTGCGATCATGGGGCCATCGGGCAGCGGCAAAAGCACGCTGATGAACATAATCGGCTGTCTCGACCGGCCCACTTCAGGCGAATACCTGCTCGATGGCGTCAACGTCGGCGATCTGACCGACGACGAGTTAGCGATCATCCGCAACGAGAAGATTGGCTTCGTCTTCCAGCAATATATGCTGCTCCAGCGCACAACAGCGTTGCGCAACGTCGAGTTGCCGATGCTGTACGGGAAGGGCCGGCCCGATCGGCAAGAGCGGGCGCGGATGGCGTTAGAGGCTGTCGGGATGGGCGACCGGCTGCACCACCGGCCCAACGAGTTGTCGGGCGGGCAACAGCAGCGGGTAGCAATCGCCCGCGCCCTCGTCAACGAGCCGCGGATTATTATGGCCGACGAGCCGACCGGCGCGCTCGACAGCCGCACGGGGGCCGAGATTATGGGCATTTTTCAGCGACTGAATGCCGAGCAGGGCATCACTGTCATTTTGGTGACGCACGAACACGACGTCGCCCAACACGCCGAGCGGATCATCAGTGTGCGCGACGGCCAGATCGCCGACGACCAGCCGGTCAAGAACCGGACGATGGCGTGGCAGCGGGAAACGACCATTGCGTGACCGGACGGCAGATTTGTTATGATAACGCTGGGTGAGCCGCCGTCACGGAGACGCCTGTATGCACAACCGAACATTCCTGAGCCGTGTCCTGCTCGTAACCATCCTCGCCACGATCGCGCTCGCTGCGCCACCGGCCAGTGTAGCCGTGAGCGCCTCTGCCACGCCAACCCCCACGCTCACCATCACAACCAACGCTATCACACCACGTACCGCGCAAGATCTGGAGGAATCGCCGATCAGCGCACTACTTGGTCGTTATGCGACGTGGCTGATGCTAGTCATGTGCAGTTCGATGCTGGCTTTAGTGGGAGCGACAGCCATTGTAGCCCGGATGCGCCGGATCGCCGGAGATGACGACGACTAGCCAAGCGATGTGATGATAGGGATTGCGGCAGTTTCACTGCCGCAAGTTCGCGTTATTGGGCGGGGGCCGCCGCCCATCTCATGGCGAGGGAGCGGCGCTCCCCAGTAGCGCTAGGTGGCGCCCGACCGTAGCAATCTCCCCTTCAGCGGAACGTATGCCGGAGCGGATCGCTCCCGCGTGAGCGGGGATTACTTCGCTGCGTCGCAATGACAATGGGAACATTGCCCCCTTAAGATAACCTTCACCACCCAACCGGGAAATTCTTCGCCCTTCCCCCTTGCGCTTTTGGACAAAATCAGTGCATACTATGTACAAAGAGTGATCTTGTCATCACTCCGCGCCAGCGCCGGCGCCCACTGACGCAAACCACAACACCACATCAAAGGAGTGTATTGCATGGAGGTGCTACTGCAACTACTGGTTGCGGGAGCGTGGATGGTTACGCTCGCCAATAGTCTTCGCCGGTTGTTACGCTTAGCTCGCGTCTCTCATCTCCAACGATGGGACAGCGATATCCGGGTACGCTCCGGTCTCAACCGGATCTGGTGGTGGCTGGGCCAAGAGGAATTCTGGAGCGCGGCGCGGTATGATGTTGCTCATGCCTTGCAGATCTCACTGCTCGTTTTTCTCTTCGTCTGGCGAATGGCAAGTTGACGCGAGGAAGCTAACGCAACCTGCGAATGCAATGGCGCGAAGCGGAGTGTGTTACGATATTGGCGCTGGCATGCTCGCCAATGGAAGCGCGTACCATTGGCAATCTTTCGCGCTTTGGCGTTATCATCCTCGAAGGAAAGCCGTGAATATTCGTTGGACGGCAGTAATTTCTGGTTTTATGGCCGATTTCGCGTTTACGATTCTGTTGCAGGTGGTCATCTTGGCCACCGGGCAAAGTGCGGTGTTCACCGCTCCATCGCTATCCAATCCAATCCATATACTTCTGATCTTGATCGGCGCTAGTTTGACTGGCGTAGGCGGGTTTGTCGCCGGGTGGCTGGCCGATAACTCCTATGCGATGCATGGCTTGCTGGTGGGAGTAGTCGGGATTCTCGTCGCAGCCCTCGCTAACGTTGGGATCACTGTACCGCCATTGTTGTTGCTAGGGCAAGTGATTGGCTGCACCTTTGGCGCCGTGGGAGGGATGTTAGCCGGACGGGTGCGGCACTCGCCACGGGTGGGTTAACTGCTCTTCGGCAATACGCTTAACCGCTCACTCGCCTGTTCCCAAATGTGGTGCGCAATCTGATTGATGCTATAGCCAGCCGGCAACCGCACCAACGGTTTATTGTAGCGTTCACAGAACTCTCGCACTGCGCCTAAGCCGTGGCTTGCCCATCGGATTGCCAAGAGCACCACCGACACTTCTGCGCGTGCAATGAATGGCTCAACGACGAGATGGCTACGATGCGGGCGCGTATCGCACCAGATCAACTCGCGCAGGTCAAAGGCTTCTTCGATTGTTTGCCGCACGAGTGGACGTTCATCGCCGCCGATTAAAACGACGCTCGTATTGCGCAGCAGATCGGCCACTTGCTCGACCAGCTTTTCGTCGCGGTCGCCGGGAGATAATGGTTCAGCATCTACTGGCGAGGTTGCTGCACGGGCTAATTCACGCGCAACCCATGCCAACTGCCGCGCTTCGGCGCTGGCAACATTCAGTTGATCACGGAACGGCCACAGCAACTGGCGCAGCATACGGTGGCTCGGCGGCACACCAAGATCGATTAGCGCGCTGATGGTTTGCAGCGCACGCGGCCATTGATCAGCCGCCCCACTATCCACTTGGCTTAGTTGGTAGCGCAGTTTGCCGAACAATTTACGCTCGTGGCGGCGACGATAGATCTCTCTCTCAAGCGTTTCCCGCCACGCTTGCACCCGTACCAGTCGTTCTTGCCACTGATTCGGGTCAGCCGTGTCTCCTCGCCGCATATAGCGCGGCAGATACACCTGCTCGGCTTCGGTTCGTTGCCGCAGCCACCGAAAGAAACGCTCTTGGGCTGGATCAGGCTTCTTGTGCAACCGCTGCACGGCGGCGGCAACCGCAGATTGGGCCTCAGCAGCAAGCAACAAACCTTCCGGTAAGTGCTTCTTGAGCGCGGCGTTATTCACTATCTCGCTCAAGGCATCGGCCACTAGCGCCGCCACTTCGCATGAACCGGCTAGTACTTCCCAATCATCCTGCTGAGATTGAGCCGATTGCTTGAGTTTAGCGTCGATCCATTGCGTGCAAGGTGATGATCCGAGCGGATTCTTGCCTAATGAGCCTAATGACTGTCGAATATGCATAACTTTGGCTTGAAAACAATCGCTCAATTCGGCAAGTTGGATCGCTCCGCCTTGATCGGACGGCGTACTCGGCAATGCAGAAACCGGTTGATCGGTTACATCAAGCTGGCCGGCGAAATGAGCGGCTAAAAGCTTTAGATCATCATCCGTTGCCGGCGGCAGCACCGGTACGTTCGCATCAGCCGTTGCCCTACCATCAGCGACATCTTCCGTTTGCGACTCAGACGATCCGCTGCGCTTGCCATTAACAATGATTTCTACCAGCGCATTGGTATCGGCATCATCACTATCGCCGGCAATGCTCAGCAACGCAGCACCAAGCACACGCAGATGGTGGCGCAATTCGCCGTCGTTGCGCGCTTGACGCTGTAGCGCAGCGATAACTGCTTGAATTGCACCGGTGAGATCAGGTTGATGTTCTTCGGTAAGCATTGGTGAATTCAGAGAACAACAGCGATGCTAGGTGCATAGCGACGATGCTAAGATATTGCGGACATTGTAGCACAGCGCCGCGCACCTAGCCGCCGGCGAGATGGGAAACAGATGTCACAAACACTGGCGGCGGCGGGCAGAAGAGATGCAGCAGCCTGCCATCACGCGGATGCGGCAAGCTGAGTTCGGCAGCGTGAAGGAGCGAATGAGTTAGCTGCAGACCGGCAACCACCGTTGGCCCGCCATAGCGTTCATCGCCGAGGATTGGGCAGCCCAACGCTGCGAGGTGGAGGCGAATTTGATGAGTGCGCCCGGTCAAAGGAATGGCCCATACAAGGGCGGCTTGGGCGAATTGACGGCGCAGCATGAAGCGGGTATGCGCCAATTTGACGCGTTGGCCGTTAGGCAACACTCGCCCGATCTCTGACTGATCGTAGAGGCGCCAGCGCCCACCGGCAGCGCGGCCATGGCCGGTCACGAGTTCTGTTTCAACCGGCATATACCCAGTACAGACAGCTAAATATCGTTTCTGCACCTGCCCACGGTTGAACGCGGTATGGAGCGGCGCATTGGCGCGGGGATGCTTGCTGAGCACGAGAATCCCTGAGGTGCCGAAGTCGAGTTGGTGGGCAAGATGGAGATTTGGCGCTTGGCCATCGCGCGCGGCGAGCAACCGCGTCAAGACCGCCAACACACTACCCTGCGCATCCCATGGCGTATCACCGACGTAGCAGGCGGGCGGTTTGTTGATCACCAACAAATCATCGTCTTCGTAGATGATATGAGCAAACGTTACTGGCGCATCGCAGTAGCCACCAACCGGTGGCAGCCGCACTATCAGCGTCTCGCCGGTTACTGCGGGCGTGTCAGGCGTAACCCTACGCCGGCACAACCACAGACCACCCCGAGCAGCAGCTTGCCGGCCAGCGTCTCCCAAGCGTTCGGCGGCGATGTCGCCGAGCGGACGGCCAGTATCATTGCTAGTTAGTAAAAGCGAAACAGAGATGGGAGGCATGCGTTATTCCAAACGGTCTGGCAGCGCGACAACTGTTGCTGGTGGGCTGGCGGCCCGCGGCCCAATTCTTTTGGCGGGCCGGCGGGCTTACGCTAACCGATCGCTCGCTTCAACACCTGACCCAAGCGGCGCGCGCCTTCAACCATATCAGCTTCCGGCAACATCGAGAATGCTAACCGTAGCTCGTTACGCCCGCCGCCATTGGCATAAAACCGTTCACCGGGAACGTAGGAAACACCCGCCGCTTCGGCTTGGCACAGCAGTGCTGTGGTATCAATCGGTGCCGGCGCGCGCATCCAGACAAAAAAACCACCTAGCGGCGGACGCCATGTGACGCCAGCCGGCATCGAGCGGGCCAGCGCAGCCAAGAGCGAATTGCGGCGCACCTGTAGTGCAGCCCGCAAATGTAGCAGATGCGGCTCAAAATCGCCGGCTTGCAAGAGAGCCAATACCACGTGGGCCGTGAAATGGTTGACTCCGCCGCCACTGTCGAGCATACCCGCTTGGGTGCAGCGTTGAATCGCGGCTGCCGGCGCTTGCATCCAGCCTAACCGGAGACCGGGAGCCAACACTTTGGCAAAGCTGCCCAGCCGGATGAGCGGACCGCCGGGGGCGAAGCTCGCAATCGGCGGCGGCGGCGGCGCGTCGTACCATAACTCGGCGTATGCTTCATCTTCGATCACAGTCAATTCTAACGCCGTCGCCAAGCGGGCCAATTCAGCCCGCCGCTTAGCATGCAAGGTGACGCCGCTAGGATTGTTGTAGGTCGGAACCAGATAGAGAAAAGCGATCCGTTCGCCCCGGCTACGCAAGAGCTTGACGAGCGCCGTCACTGCGGTCACGTGCAACCCCTGCTGATCACCCGGTACCGTCACACAACGGAGACCGTGGTCACGAAAGATCCGCAAGGCCAGATGGTAGGTGGGCGCTTCGACTAGCACCACGTCACCCGGTTTGGTGAATTGCTTGCAGAGCATATCGAGCGCCTGTGAGGTGCCGCCGGTAATCATCAGCTCGGTTTCGGGCACAGCAAAGCGCTCGGCCAGCAGGGCCAGCAACCGGCCCGGCCCTTGAGCGTAGCCATAGGTCAACGCTGCCGGCGCATCGTTGGTCAAAGTCCACGTTGCGGCGCGCAACACTTCGGCGCGTGGCAACAGCTCAGCGGCAAGATGGCCCCAGCCGAATTCGATCATCCCCGGTCGTTGCACGAATTGAATATCTGGCAACATACGGTCTCTCGCGTCTCATGCCAGCGCCACCTTCCTAAGCAAGCTCTCACCGCGCAGGCATAACGCTAATGGTATCATACAGTTGAGCAGCAACTTGCTCCGAACCAAGGGCATCTATAGTTATAAAAGTTATGCATCGCCTACGAATCATTCTGCTGTTCCTGACCACGCTAGTAATTACTGGCTGCACATTCGTGCGCAGCGAACCCGAGCCAACGACCACCAGCTACAGCCGGCCCGCTGCGCCAGCTACCCGAATCCCATTGCCGGCTGAAACCCCTGCACCGGCTGGCGGCGCTACAAGCGGACTGAATCTTTCGCCGACGCCAGCGCCACCGGTAGCAACCATCGCGCCAACCCCGACGCTAGCCCCGCTCAGCCGGGATCAGCGCCTACAAATTTTCCAGCAAGTATGGGAGACGGTGCGCGACAATTATTTGTACGAAGATTATAACGGCCTCGATTGGCAGGCAGTACGCGCCGAACTGCAACCTAAGGTTGAGGCAGCAACAACACCCGAGGAATTTTACGCGATGATGCGCGATATGATCGCGCAGCTTGGCGACGACCATTCGCGATACGAATCACCGCAGGAAGTGGCGGCTCAGATCGCCGAAGCGCGTGGCCAATTGCAGTATGGCGGCATTGGTGTGAGTGTGCGCACAATTGATGAAGGCGGTTTGATCACGCGCGTCGTTGCCGGCGGGCCAGCCGATCAGGTCGGGTTGCGTCCGCGTGACCTAATTGTAGCGGTAAATGGCATTCCGTTTAATGACCCCAATGCGTTTGGCCCTGCCGGCGCGATTGGCGCGGTGCGCGGCATCCCCGGCACCACGGTGCGACTGACGATCAAGCGCGGCGACGAACCGCTGCGGGAGGTTGAGGTGATGCGGGCAGTGATCGATATCGCCATCTTCAATCGGGTAACTGCCGAGCGGTTGACCGGCGACATTGGCTTGCTCACCATTCCTAGTTTTTATGTCGATAACGCCGACGTGCAAGCCCGTGACGCACTCACCAACCTGCTGGCTGGCGCGCCGGTGCGCGGGATGATTATCGATGTGCGCGACAACAGCGGCGGTTATATTCACGTGATGCGCAACATTATCGCTCTCTTCCACGACGGCGGCAGCATCGGCGCATCGGTTGGGCGGCGCGATCGGGAAGAGCAGCGGATTCCGCGCGGACGCGCGATCCCCGGTCTCACCAACATCCCGGTGGTGGTGCTCGTCAGTAACGAGACGGCGAGCGCCGCTGAGATGTTCGCAGCCGGAATGCGAGTGTTGCGCCAAGCCACCATTGTCGGCGTACCGTCGGCGGGCAATACCGAAAATCTCTACGGGTACGATTTTAGCGATGGATCACGTTTGCTACTGGCCGAAGTCGCTTATCAACTACCCGATGGCACGCTGATCGAGGGCATCGGCATCATACCTGATGTGCTGATTGAAGCGGAATGGTGGCGCTTCCCGCCGGAAGAAGATCCCCAATTGCAAGCGGCGATCAATCTACTTAAGTAAAGCCACCCGGCGAGGTGAAGTTATCTATGAACGCGACGACCCTGCCACCATGTTAGCACCACCGAACCCACAACCGCCGCCAACATCAGCAAGATCGGCTCGACCGGCAGCCGATAACGAGTATTGCCGGCCACCGAGATCGCGTAGGGTACGGTAAACGCAACCAGCCACCAGAGGCAGAGCAGCAACGCTGCCCGGTAGCACCGATACGCGATCACTGCGCCAATCACAGCTAACAGCAACAGGGGGATCTGGATCGCGTAGCGTATGAGGTAAAAGTAGCCCGGCTCAGCAATGTTTTCGCTGGTGATCTGGAAGGTTGGCGAAATCAGCCACAGATAGCCGATCCGCTTGATGGTCAGCTCAAGGAAGCGATCGGGATGGGCAGCGATCCACTGCCACGCTTCCTGCTGCAACACGGCATAGCGCTCGGCTTCGTTAAGGGAAGCGAGATAGGCTGCTCGCTCAGGCGCGAGCGTATTCGGCATCGGTTCGCCAGCCATAGTGTAGAGAAAGCCGGTAGCATTGGGATTATTGCCCATCCAGAAATTGAGCCCAAACGAGGTTTTGAGCGGCACCAAGCGGTGAAACACCAGATAGTTGCGCACCGTCCACGGCGCGACAATGACCACTGCGACCAACGCAGCACCGGCAAGCAGCAACGTACTCCGTTGCCGGGCTGACGGTGTTTGCCGGAACCAATAGAGCAAGGTCGCCCCCGGCGCAGCCACCAGCAAGATCGGCTCAGCTAGCAGACCAACGCCCCACACCGCGCCGAGCAACGTCGCGCGTTTTCGGCCCGGATGGGCAAAAAACAGTACGATAGCATAAAAAACGAGCGCAGTAAAAAACGCTGTCAAGATAGCCGGCGAAATCTGCTTACAGAAATAGATCAAGGGCGGATAGAACGTTGTCGCCACCGCCGAGATAGCCCCAACCGCTGGCGCGAACACCCGGGCAGCAATCTTGCCGATCAAGTAAATGATAAGGGCTGAGAGGACTGCCTGCGCCAACTCAACGGCAAGAAACGGCAGGGGTATGCCGATCCATAACCAAAACGCCAGAAATAACGGGTAGAGCGGTGTATTGAGCGCCGTCGGCTGTTCGGGGCCAAGCCAGCCGCCGCCGGAAAACCCCTTGCCGGCAACCAGATTGTGGGCCACAATCCCGTATTCGGCGGTGATTGGCGCGCGATAGTCATTGAGCACCAAAACGGCTGCTACCCGGATCGCCAAACCGATCAGGGTAAGCAGCCACAAGAGGCGATCAAACCGGTTCATCAACAGCATTGAGCCAAAAGGGCGGCGTGTCGTAGGAGCATAGCGTTGTTATATCCTTATGACACGCCGCGCATCATCTGGATCCGTTCCCGGATCGTCATGACTTCATTACGCAAATGACTATCGGTATTAATTTCCTCAGCAATCTTCTCGCAACCATACATAACTGTGGTATGGTCACGCCCACCGAGCAGATTACCGATATCAACCAACGAACTCTCGGTCTCTTCGCGCAGCAAATACATCGCGACTTGACGCGGCACCACCACGTGGCGCGAGCGGTTGCGAGCGCGCAGTTGCTCAACTTCGATCCCGTAATGTTCGCTCACCACCTGCAAAATCGCCTCGGCGCTGACGCGGCGGCGGCGCTGATTGCCCAACAGATCGGCCAGCGCAGCCGTTGCCGTATCGATGGTAATCGGCAACCGGTTGAGTTCGGCGTAGGCCGCAACCCGGTTCAGGCTGCCTTCAAGTTCGCGGATATTGCTCTGAATCTTATGGGCTAAAAAATCGATCACTTCATCAGGCACATGCACGCTCATCTGCTCGGCCTTAGCGCGCAGAATCGCGGTGCGTGTTTCAAGATCGGGCGGCTGGACATCAACGATCAAACCCCACTCAAAGCGCGAACGCAGCCGCTCTTCGAGGGTCAGAATCGCTTTAGGTGGGCGATCAGAGCTAATCACAATATGCTTCGCTGCTGAATGGAGCGTATTAAAGGTATGGAAAAACTCTTCTTGGGTGGCGTCTTTGCCGGCAATAAATTGAATGTCGTCGATCAGCAGCACGTCGATATTCCGGTAGCGCATACGGAACTCTTCGGTCTGCTGGCGGCGAATGGCATTGATCAAGTCGTTGGTAAATTTCTCAGACGAAACGTACAGCACATTAATTTCGGGATCGCGATCGAGCACGCGATTGCCGATCGCGTGGAGCAAGTGGGTCTTACCCAAGCCAACGCCGCCATACAGGAAAAGCGGGTTATAAGCTTGGCCGGGGTTATCGGCCACAGCGAGACAAGCGGCGTGGGCCAAGCGGTTGCTCGAACCGACAATAAAGCTAGAGAACGTATATTTGGGATTAAGCATCCCTGAACGCATTGCGCTGGCCAAATCGAGTTGGACAGCGCGCTCGCTGGCGCCATTGCCGGGCATAAAGGCCGGCGCGGAAGATTCGACGATCATCGGTTCAGGTTCAGCAGCAAACCGCGACCCGTTAAACGAGGCAGGAAGCAATTCAGGGCGCAACGATGGGTTAGAAATCAGCACCTGCACTTGCACCGAGTAGCCAACGACCCGCGTCAGCACGTTGCGGAGCGGCATTAACAACCGGTTTTCCAGCCCTTCTTTCTGAGCCAGTGACGAGACCCCAATCCGCGCTACGCCGCTGTTAAGCGACAACAGGGTTGCCGATCGCAGGAGCGCATCGTAATCATGGCGCGAAACTTGCGATTGCAGGGCGTTCAATGTTGCTTTCCAGATTTGAGTTAGGTTCACACTGCGCCTCCTTGCGAGCCGCGCTTGACCATCACGCACATAATGAATCACCCGCGCCGAAACGCGGGATCGGCAATGCAGCAGTTAACATCTCAGGCTCAGTGCGCTCGTGGTGAGAGCGGGCAGCAAGTCTTCAGTTGACGTGGTGTGATCATACTCGATCTGCCCCCATATTTCAAGCAACATAATGCGGGAGATCTATAAATGTTCCTTATAGTAATGAGATGTGGTAGAGGCTTGTTTCTTGTGATCGTAGCGAGATAGAGACTGCGTTATGTTGAGATTAAATTGTGGATAATTGTGGATAAACCGGCAACCAATTTGCCGCACAGTTTCCATTTTAGCGCATCTTGGTGCGCTTGTCACTAATCGAGCAACAAGCGCGATCACCCTACTTTTCATGTGGATAACAAGTGGACAGGCGGGGAGAAGACCGTGGATAGAGTCATGGCGCAGCGATAACAGCCACTGCGCCATTATTCCGGGAGATCAACCGGCGGCAGATCGGCAAGGCTCGTTAAACCAAATTGTTGGAGAAACGCCGGCGTCGTGGCGTAGAGGATAGGCCGGCCCAGCGTTTCGAGGCGGCCAGCCTCACAGATCAGATCGCGCGCCAGCAACGCCCGTAGCGCCGCACTGCTATCAACGCCGCGAATGGCATCGATCTGGGCGCGCGTGATAGGTTGGCGATAGGCAATAATCGCGAGCGTCTCGAGCGCGGCATGTGACAAACGCTGGCCGTGTTGCACACCGAGCAAGCGACGAATGGCCGGCGCCGCTTCCGGCGCGCTGACCAACAGCACCTGATCGCCGTGGCGCTGAAGGCGAATCCCGCGCTGCGCATAGCTTTGGCTCAATTCATCAATAGCTGCGGTCATTTGCGCGAGCGGCGCCTCTAACACACGCGCTAATTGCTCGATCGTCACCGGTTCGCCGGCAACGAAGAGCACCGCTTCGATCAGTTGCGCCAACGAGGGTGGCGCCGGATCGGGAAAGAGCGCCGGCTGGTCTGGTGAACCGGCATTGGTTAGAGGTGCGACGTGTTCAGACTCAGTCATAGGCTATGTTCGAGCATTAGGCGCTATTCCAGAAGATGATTGCTTATGGTATCATATCGGTTGCAAGTGCAAGCAGGAAAGGACGTTGTCAATGAGTGAACGCCGTCGTGGCATCTCCCGCCGGCAAGTAATTGCTGGTTTCTTTACCCTCTTGGGCTTTTTGATGTTGTTCAACTACGTACCGCTGGCACTGGCGGGCGATACCGTGGTGACCCGCATTGCATTGGCGGTGCCGCAACCGGTGATTGCCTTCCCCACTGCGTGGAGCTTAGCCTTTATCGGTTTGATCGCACTGATTGCCGGTGTGTTAGGCCTTAGCAATCGCGCCCAACGCTGGGCCAACGGTCTGCTATGGACAAGCGCGGTGCTCTTGTTCCCGGCCATTCTGATCTGGGCCGCAGCCGGGAAACAAACCAATGCGACCGTGATGCTCAGCGAATCATTACGCCTCGGCACACCGCTGGCGCTTGGGGCATTGGCCGGAATCTGGGCCGAACGATCGGGCGTGATCAATATCGCCATCGAGGGCATGATGCTGATGGGGGCAGCCTTTGGCTTCGCCATCTTCATTTTCACCGGCAATATCTGGGTTGGCGTCATTGGAGCAGTTGTTATCGGCGGCGTCATAGCCCTCTTGCATGGCGTACTCTCAATTTCATTCCGCACCGACCAAATTATTAGCGGTACGGTGGTCAATATCTTAGCGATAGGTGTGACCGGCTACCTCAGACGGCAGTATATCGTAGTTGAAGGTGGCGGACGGATCACGCTCCCGTCGCTTTCCGGCCTGCTCGCCAACGCTGGTTTTCCCGACCTCGCCCGCTCACTCGAATCAATTCCGGTGTTGGGAACGTTGATTTTCAGCGGCAAGCCGATCTTTTTCGCTATGCTGCTCCTTGTGATCCTGACCCACATCGTGCTCTTCATGACCCGTTGGGGCTTGCGCACGCGAGCCGTGGGCGAGAATCCTAAAGCCGCTGACACGGTTGGCATTGCGGTCAACCGGATGCGCTATTTCAATATCTTTATCAGCGGGTGCATTGCCGGGCTAGGTGGTGCATGGTTTTCGTTGGAAACGGTGGGCCAGTTTGACGACGGAATGACGGCTGGCAAGGGCTTTATCGCGCTGGCGGCGATGATCTTTGGCAAGTGGATGCCGTTTGGCGCCTTTGGCGGCGCAATGCTGTTTGGCTTTGCCGAGGCATTAGGTACGCGTTTCCAAATCTTACAGGTACAGGTCTTTGGCGGCCCGGTGCCAGTGCAATTTTTGCAGATTACCCCCTATGTGGTGACAATGATTGTGCTGGCCGGATTGATTGGCCGCGCTGTGGGGCCGGCGGCGGTAGGCAAACCGTATGAAAAACAATAACCGCGCAGCCGCAATAGCATGGGCAAGGCAGAGATGAATGCTCATCTCACCTTGCCGAACATGCCCAATTTAGGCCAGCCCCTCAGCTTCAAGCCATTCCTGCACATCGGCATCGGTAGGGCTAGCCTTGCCGCCGGGAATATACCGATACCGATCGCCATACCCTTCCATTACCTGATTGCGCAGCGCTTCCGCCTCGGCGCTTGGATCGGTGTCGGGCACCCGCAACACCTCACCGGAGTTCAGGTCGAGATAAAAGCTCACAGCCGGGTCGGTCTCGGCCAGCGCGGCACGAATTTGCTCACGATTGATGTTAGCGGCCACAGCATCCTCCAGTGGATTAACGACGGCATACGAACGACCGCCGAATCACGATGATGGTACACGAACCTGCCCGCTCTTGCAAGTTGACAGAGTGGTAACGTTTATCGTAGTGAGTCGTATAGTATCTGTGAGGAGCGCCTGTGAGCGATCCATCATCTGACGAGCTTGACCTCGTCAAGCGGGCTTGCACCGGTGATCAATCGGCATGCGCCACGATTGTCCAGCGCTATACCGGTATTTTATATAATCAGGCTTATCGCATGCTGGGCGATGCGTTCGAGGCGGAAGACGCGGTACAGGAAGTCTTCTTACGCGCATTCCGCCATCTGCCAAGCTACGATCCGTCGCGCCGGCTGGTTACGTGGCTGCTTACGATCGGATCGAACTACTGCATTGATCGCTTGCGCCGGCGACGATTCAACTGGTTAACGTTGGAAGATGTCGCCTTTTGGCTGCCAAGCACGCAGCCGGGGCCAGAACGAAGCGCCTTGCAGAGCGCGCAGCGTGAAGTGGTGCAACGAGCATTGCAACGACTGCCTGAGAGTTATCGCAGCGTGACTGTGCTCCGCTACTGGTACGATCTCTCGTATGACGAGATTGGCGCGATCTTGGGCTTAACCGAAGCAACCGTCAAGACCCGGCTGCACCGGGCGCGTAAAATGCTGCAAGAGGCGCTGGCCGCTGAGGAGGAGGTATGGAACACAGAAGGGATGGCGAGTTGACCGATGCTGAGCTGGCTGAGGTCGAAGCAGAGACGCGCGCGTTGCTGGCGCGGTGGGGTGAACCAACGATGGCATCGCCGCCAGCCGATCTATCGGCGCGCGTGGTACGGCACCTCTCCGCCGCTCCCGCGCATCGTGGCTGGCATTGGCGACCACTCTGGCTGGCTGCGCCGCTCGTACTGCTGGTACTGGGGTTCTGGGGATTGAGCATTGACAGCAACGGCCCTGCCTCGTTGTTCGGCGATCCAGCCACCGGTGCCGGGCGATATGTGTTGGGGCTAACCCTCGTTGCCAAGCCGCTCTGGCACTTGTGGCTGGCCGGCGCTGGGTGGTGGCTGCTCGGATTGTTCGTTCTCTTCGCCGCTGGCTGGCTCTGGTGGCGCCTGATTCTTGATGCACCGTTGGCTGAGGTTTGGCAGTGATACGACGAAGCTGGTTGTTTGCAGTTATGCTCTGGTTGGCAGTGCTCGCTACGCCAGCGCGCGCGTTTGCGCAAGAGCCAGCGGCGCTGGTCATCGCTGCCGGTGAGCGGTACCATGGCCACGTAGCCACTTTCGACCAACCAATTGTGATCCTCGGCGAGGTTGATGGCGATGTAACCAGTTGGGCCGGTTCGATCACGGTGCAAGGCATCGTGCGTGGTGATGTGGTGAGCTATACCGGTACGATCACGTTAGCTCCCGGCGCCATTGTGGAAGGAAACGTCCTTTCGATCGCGGGGGGGGTGAACGTTGCAGCACGCGCCGGATTGCATGGCATCGTGATCGGGGTCGAACCGCTGGCCGGATCGACCGTAGCCACTGCGTTGATTGGCACGCTGAGCGGCCAAACTATTGTCCGCCGTTGGTTGCCGCCGGGAACTACCGGCCTGCTCGGCGCACTGATTTCGGCGCTGCTCTGCGTAGCGATTGCGCTCATCTGGCCGCGCCGCACCGCCGGGATTGGGCGAGCATTGCGCGCCGCGCCATTGCGCAGCGCCGTGGTTGGCCTGCTCTCAACGCTACTGGCGCTCTTGGCATTACCGCTTGTGGTGGGGATATTGACCCTCAGCCTCGCCGGACTGTTCCTGCTTCTGCCATTGATCATCCTGCTCCACGTACCGTATGCGATCGGTCTCACCGGCGTCACCCGCGCGATCGCGGCTACATGGCCACCCGGCTGGGCACTCAAGCCGCCGCTGGCTACCGCACTCGGCGCGCTCATTGTGCTCGCACCGCTGGTTGTGATAAGCATCGTTGCGCCGGTGCTCGCGTTGGCGTTAGGCTACGCTGTGGCGAGCTGGGGGTTGGGTGCGGCGTTGATTAGCCGTGGCGGTGCGTTACCGATCTGGCGCGACGAGTGGCCGGCAGTGAAGCACATGGATTAGCATAGCCGCGAACAGACCCAGTAAGGTCTTAGCGATGGGTTATGGCAACGTCGCTACTATACGCTAGCCGCCAGCGCAACAACCAAGAGGCCAAGCACACAACTCAGCAATATCCCCAACACGATGAGTAGACTGGGGTACAGCAATACGGCCAGCGTGGCCTTGCCGCTATCAAGCCGATGCACCACGGCGGTGCCGCTAATCAGGATGATCAACCCCCACCCCCATGCGATCATCGAGATCGGAAAGCTCAACACCGGGATAAAGGTGAGTGCATCGAGCGCATGGGGAGCAACCGAGAGTGAGCCAACGGCGACCATAGCGCGAATGCCGCCTTGCCCGCCAAGTTGGCGGGCGGCGAGATGGGTTAACGTCACCGCTAGCAACATACCACTCAAGTAGGTGAGCGGCGTCGAGACAGCTTGGCCGAGCGCCTCTAAGATCAGCGGTATCGGGCGAGGTAACGTCGTCGGCAAATCTAAAATATCGCCAACCATCTGCGCCAGCTCGTCTTCACTCTCTAAGAGCAAGCGAATCACTTCACGTTGTTCGAGCGTTGTTGCAGCCGCTTGCTGCTGTTCGAGTGACTGACGATAACCGAAGCGAAAGGCTTCCACAACACGCGCTGGATCAGCAACGCTAATCAGAGCACTCGCGCTCTGAAAGACGCCCACCAGCAACCCCACCATTAGGATGAGTAAGAAGCCACGCCGTACCCCGTCAGGAGCATCACGCAGCTCGGTAAATACCCGCTGGTTCAAGGTCAATGCCCCATTAAACGTATCAATCACCGGCATATCAACTCCCTTGCGCGATGGCAACCAGCACTGCCAATGCGCCACAACCGATCAGCATCAACAACACAACTAACACCATCGGCCCGATCAGCGCAGCCCAGAAGGCACGCCACGCCGGTAAGTTATGCGCTGCGCGCAAGCCAAGATAGCAACCGATAAGTCCGAGTATCGTCGTGCCCGCAACCTGTGCAAACGGTACGATTTGCACTACTGCCAGCCAGTTCGCGCCGCTCGCTAGCGCCGTGCAGCCGAGCGTCTGGGCCAAGCTACCTTCACCACCTAACGATCGCGCCGCGAGATGCGCGATTACGCCGTAGATCAGCCATCCTAACAGATAGAGAAACGGCGTCAAGACCGCATCAATCAATCCGCCCCACCGAAGGAAAACAGCGAACTGGGTGAGTAGAGTAAAGATTGGGGTGAGATCAAACGCAGGGTTTCCGCGTTGCAGTTCGGTGATAAACGGAGTGCGCTCTAATTCACGCTGAACAATCGTAAAGATCGCTTGTGGATCTGGGCTAGATAAGACCGTCAGTAGGCTACCGATAAAGCTAGCTACACCAACCGCAATTCCCACGAGCAGCACAACGAGAAACCCATCACGTAAGGCAGCCGGATTATCGCGCTGGGAACGAAACGTATCGGTGTCGAGAAACAGACCGGCTGTACTTAGGCGGAACAGGTATGTTAGCGATTCCATTGCTCTCCCTATAGGTTATTCCAGTAGGTTGCATAGCGAGTGGTCATGATGAATATGCAGTCTGATTCGCGATAACTATTGCAGATGGCGCCTCCGCGACCCCAACGCCGGCGCGGCGCCCACGCTGTGGACGGCTTCGCGATCCGGTAAATCGGTATTCACCCTTCACCAAGCACACGCTAGGCACTGACGCACGACCGGCACCCGAGGTGGAGTGCGCTTCGCCTATTTACGTCCATACCCTGCCCCTTTACCGAGGCGGGTATTGATCGGAACACCGGCGGCACAGAGCGGACACTCCTCGGCGGGATAGCTCTCAAGCGGCAGTTCGGTGAGCGCCACGAGACACGGCGCGCCGAGATCGAGCGCCGTGATACCGCCGCGATTGCAGAGTGCGCCAACGCCGACCACAATCCCGCCGGCAGCCGTCACTGCCTCGACCACCAGCCGCGCTGAGCCGCCAGTGGTAAGCACATCTTCGACCACCAACACCCGTTTGCCGGCGATTAACGCATCGTAGCCACGGCGAAACACCCGCCGCTTGCCGGTTTCAGCCTGTTCTTCTTCAGCGTAGACTGCCAACACCTCGCGCCCGCTCAGTTGCGACAGGTGGTGCGCCGTCCATTGGGCCATAATCACCCCACCCACAGTTGGCCCGGCCACCGTCTCGACGCCGGCATCAGCAAAATGACGAGCCAATGCCGCACCGACCATGCTAGCGGCAGCAGTGTGCGGATAGAGCGCGTCTTTATTCACATAGCTGCTGCCATGGCGGCCAGAGGTATAGACAATGTGATCGTTGGTGACAATCGCACCCAGCTGATGCAAAACAGTCAAGAGGTTGGTATTGCTCATAACGTTAGGTTATCTGTTCAAGTTCAGCTACGATTCGGGCCGTCGCCGCCGACGGATCGCCGATCGCAGCCGGCGGGCTAGTAATTGGGCGGCCAATCACCAGATAATCAGCCCCAGCCCGCAGCGCGGCAGCGGGGGTCATCACCCGCCGTTGATCGCCTTCGCCAGCCCACAGCGGGCGAATGCCCGGCGTCACAATCCGCACATCGGGACAAGCGGCGCGGATCGCGCCCACTTCATGCGGCGAAGCAACCACACCATCGAGACCGCAATCGCACGCCATCCGCGCTAGATTCACCACATAATCGGCAACGTCCTGCCGCACCCGCAATTCACCGGTCAACGCCGCCGCATCAAGGCTGGTCAAAACAGTGACGCCAAGCAGCAAGGGGCGATACGGCATGCTCTGGGCGGCAGCGACCGCCGCGCGCAGCATAGCGCTACCGCCGGTGCAGTGTAAGGTCAGCATCCGCACCACCGGGCCGAGCGCGCAGACGGCGCGCACCGCGCCGGCCACCGTATTGGGAATATCGTGCAGCTTGAGATCGAGGAACACGCTACCCCCGACTGCTGCAATTGCCGCCGCCACCTGCGGCGCGCCTATCGCTGTGCAAATCTCTAACCCCAACTTGAACCCACCCACTTGCCCGCGCAACTGAGCAGCCAGCGCAACCGCGCGGTCGAGATCGGGCGTGTCGAGAGCAACCAGAATACGTTCG
Organism: uncultured Chloroflexus sp.; assembly: GCF_938091255.1. NCBI lineage: Bacteria > Bacillati > Chloroflexota > Chloroflexia > Chloroflexales > Chloroflexaceae > Chloroflexus > uncultured Chloroflexus sp. Next base: position 79,093 of record NZ_CALLJH010000006.1, on the reverse strand, counting down.
CGTGGAGATAACGGCATCGTCGTCATGATGCGTTCACGTATGGATCAAGAGATACACGGCAACCCCCACCACCGTCGCCGCCCAATAGAGCGCAAAGGCAATCCGCATAAACGGCTTGTAATTGGCGAAGCGCCAGCGCGCCGGCAGCCAGCCATTACCGACTAACACCACGTACACTCCAAAGAGCATGGCGACCGTGCCAATCACTTCATGGGCCGGCATCGCGACAAAGGCTGCCGCCGGCAAAGTGAGATTCTCATCAGGCGTGACGGCTAGCAGCGACGGGATCATCACCCCGAACACGAGCACCAGATTGGCCGCCGCCGCGCCAGTTTGCAGCCAGCGGTGCGCGGCATAGTAGCCTTTCACCGCTACATAAGCGCCAATGGTAAAGGTGATCGCAACAATGATACTGCCTACCAATGATATATCTTGGGCGAAGGTGGCTTTTGTGCCGAGAAACCCGCTCATCACCGCTCCTTGCCGGCAACTAGCAACGCGCGATTGATCCGGCGCGGCAGCAACGGCCCGCGATAGACCAAGCCGGTGTAGAGCTGGATCAAGCTCGCGCCGGCCTCGAACATACGCAGTGCATCATCAGGCGAATGGATACCGCCGACGCCGATAATCGGCAGTTTGCCGCCGGTGGCGCGCGCAATCAACTGTACCACCTGCCGGGCGCGTTGGGCGAGCGGTTGCCCGCTAAGGCCGCCGGTCTCGGCCACTAACTCTGGATCAATCCCCGCAAGACCACTGCGCCCAGTCGTGGTATTGGTAGCAATAATACCGGCGACAGCGTGATCGGCGCACACTGCCAACAACTCTTCGATGGCTGCATCGCTCAGATCCGGCGCAATTTTCACCAACAGCGGGCGCGACCCGCGCGGATCGGCACGGCCCAGTTCGGCATTATCGCGCTGCAACGCGGCCAAGAGCGCGTGCAAGTGAGCGGCGTCTTGCAATTGGCGCAGACCGGGAGTATTGGGCGAACTGACGTTAATCGCCACGTAGGCGGCATATGGGAAGAGCAGCCGGAACGAGGCGCGATAATCGTCGATCGCCTGATCGAGCGGCGTCACCTTTGACTTACCGATCGAGACGCCGACCGGGATGGAAACCGGCGTCGTTGCCAGTCGTTGCGCCAAGGCCGCTGCGCCGGCATTATTAAACCCCATGCGATTAATCAGCGCCTCGCGAGCCGGCAAACGAAACAGGCGCGGGCGCGGATTGCCGGGTTGCGGGAGACGAGTAACAGTGCCCACCTCGACAAAACCAAAACCAAGTGCAGCCCATGCCGGCAACGCCACGCCATCTTTGTCCATGCCAGCGGCTAGCCCAACCGGATTAGGAAAATGAATCCCGAAGACGGTGCGCGATAAGCGTTGATCACGGATCGCAGCAAGCAACTGAAGAGTGCGACACAATAGGCGTGAACGGCTCAGCAACGCCAACAGATGCAAGGTACGTTCGTGAGCAGTCTCGGCATCGCCACCGCCAAGCCGGAACAAGATTGGACGCAGCAGGAAGCGGTATATCGTCAGATCAGAACGGTTCAACACCCACCTCAGACAACTCATCGGCAAAGCGCTCGATATCGCGCGTTGTGCGGAGCCGGTCGATCCGGCTGAGCAACCGTTTCCGGTCAGCGCTCCCCTCAATTACTGCCCGTTCCAAATATTGGGTAAGATACAGCTTGATCACCTCAAGCTGATCGGCAGTCAGCGGTTCACCCTGCATATAGCGTTCAACCGCGGCGGCCAGCCGCCCGGTCGTCTCTTCCATCCAGAACCGAGGCGGGCGAGCGACCGGAAACGGGTAGGGATAATCAGGATTAGGCACAAACACCAACGGCCCAATCACTTCAGCGTTTTCGGGCAACGGATCGGTCGTCATAGTGAATCCTAGTGGATTTTCAACCCCAGCAAGCGATATAAACGGTCAAAATCAAAATGGGCATCGAGCAATTCGGTAAAGCGGCGCAGTTTAGCTTCTTGATGAAAGCGAACGCGGCCAAACAGACGCTCGGCCCGATCAACCGTACTGAGCGTATCATCAGCCACCAGAATAATCGGCACCTCCAACTCAGCGGCGCGATCCATCACCTGCATCGTCGGGCGGATATTGCCGGTCAGCACCAGCGCATTGGTGCTAGTCTGAAGCGCAATCAGTTGCAAATCGCTGCGATCGCCACCGGTAATCACCGCCTTGTTGGCACGGCGGCGGAAGAACGACAGGCTCGCTTCGGCCCCCATTGCCCCGATCATCAGCGAATCGAGCATCTTCTCGCCCCACTCAGGCCGGCCAATAATTTGCCCGCCCAAATGTTGGGCCAATTCGTTGACGCTCACCCCAGATAAGAGCCGATCACGTGGCATAATCCCGAACACCGGAATGCCTCGCCCTTCGAGGAAGGGCGTAACGCGATTACGGACAAACTCGCGGTGCGGCTCTTCGACCTGATTGATCAGCACGCCAAGCAAGCGATCGCCGACATAGCGTTGCACGCTCAAGATCGTATCAACCGACAAGGTAGAGGTATAGCGGCACACGAGTAAGCCGGGAGCTTGGAGCATATCAGTCACCTGATCGGCAGTCAGATCAACTAGCGCCCCCTCGGCCCACGTATTGGTGCCTTCAAGCACCATCACATCCTTCTGGCGCGACACCGCCAGATAAGCGTCGCGCAGCGTCTTGGCGAACGAATGGGGCTGCCCGCGCAGGATCGACTCAATCACCCCCGGTGTAATCAACACCGGCGCGACCTGCTCCATTGGTGCATCAAGGCCAATCGTCTGGCGGATAAAGGCGGCATCTTCATCGAGCACCGCATCGGGCGTGTGCGTCACCGAAACGCTGACCGGCTTCATATACCCAACGCGGAAGCCGTCTTGCTGCATACGGCGCAGCAAACCGACACAGACCGCGCTCTTGCCGACGTAGGTTTCGGTTGAGGCGACATACAAAGTTGCCATCATTGCCTCCACTTAGTTGAGGATGATCCGGGCATCGAGGACGATCGCGCCCTCGCCTTCGTGATGAACGACGAGCGGATTAATATCCATCTCGACAATTTCTGGGAAGTCGGTGACCAATTGGCTGACCCGCAGTACCGTCTCTTCGATGGCAGCGATGTCGGCAGGCGGTTCGCCACGCACGCCGCGCAAGAGTGGGTACGCGCGGATTGAACGAATCTGCTCGCGCACCTCTTCAACGCTGAGCGGCGCGAGGCGGAAGGCAACATCTTTCAAGACCTCGACATAGATGCCTCCCATTCCCACCGCGATCAACGGCCCAAACTGCGGATCGCGGCTGACACCGACCAAGACTTCACGGCCTTTGCGCACCATCTCTTGGACGAGAATACCCCAGATGCGCGCCGAAGGAACATATTTGCGCGCGCGGTACTCGATCAGCTCAAAGGCATCGCGCACCGCCGTGGCATCGCCAAGACCGACCCGGACGCCGCCAATATCGCTCTTGTGGAGAATATCAGGGCTGGAAATCTTCATTACCACCGGATAGCCAAACTCATTGGCAATCGCGACCGCCTCTTCCGGGGTATGGGCCAATTGGCTCTTAGGCAACCGCATCCCATACGCCTCTATGACTTGGCGCGCCTCAACCTCGCCCAACTCGACCCGACCAGCCGCGCGCACCTTAGCAAATAATTGTGCCACGCGATCGCGATCAACGTCAAAATGGCGATAGGTGGGGGCCGGACGTTGTTGCCAGAGTGATTGGCGATACATGGCTGCCAACGATTGGACGGCGCGTTCGGGGAAGGGGTAATTCGGAATATGCGCCTCATTGAGCGCACGCACCGCTTCACCAAGACTCACTCCACCCATAAAGCTGGTCACCACCGGCTTATCGGTCTGCCTACTCAGATCGATAATCAGCCGCGCCGTCACCAAGGGGTCAGAGACGGCTTGGGGCGTAAACAGCACAATCAACCCATCGACATTCGGATCGGCAAGCGCCGTCTCGATTGCCCATGCATACCGATCAGGCGTCGCATCACCAATGACGTCGATCGGATTAAAGAAATTAGCATTGGGCGGCAACTTCTCTTGCAAGCGACGGATGGTTTCTGAGGTAAACTCAGCCATCGCTAGTCCACTCCGTTCGACCGCATCAGTCGCAATAATCCCGGGACCACCAGCATTCGTTACAATCGCCACCCGATTGCCACGAATCATTGGCTGATAGGCAAAAACGAGGGCTAGATCGAACAACTCATTCATGGTCCGAGCGCGCAAGATACCGCTTTGGGCGAATGCCGCTTCGTAGGCAGTTTCAGAACCAGCTAGCGAACCGGTATGTGATGACGCGGCCCGCGTACCGGCAGCGGTGGTACCACTCTTGATCGCCACCACCGGCGTACACTTGGTCACCTCGCGCGCAACGCGAATAAAGCCGGGGCCGTCATCGATCGCTTCCAAATAGGCCAAAATCACCTTGCTGTGCTCATCGCGATTCCACGCCTCAAGCAGCGCCACCTCGTCAACATCGGCCTTATTCCCTAGACTGACGAAGCGGGAAAAGCCGATGCCTTGCTGATAGCTCCAATCGAGAATCGCCGTGCAGATCGCGCCTGATTGCGACATGAGCGCAATATTACCGGGCAACGGCATCGCATTCGCGAACGAGGCATTGAGCTGGCTGATCGTATCGATAATGCCGAGCGAATTGGGGCCGATCATGCGCATGCCATAGCGACGCACCGTCGTCAACAACTCGCGCTCGAGTTCGCGCCCGGCGCCGCCGACCTCTTTGAAGCCGGCAGTAATTACCACCAAGCCACGAATCCCTTTGCGGCCACACTCATCAACCGCAGCGTTAACGTGTTGGGAGGGGATGACAATGACCGCCAGATCGATTGGATCAGGCACATCGAGCACCGAGCGATAGGCGCGCAAGCCCAGCACTTCGGGAGCACGCGGATGGATTGGATAGATCCGACCTTGATAGCCGTGATCAATAATATTTTTCAGCACACGATGGCCCAAACGCGCCGGTTCAGGCGACGCGCCCAGCACGGCCACTGATTGGGGGGCGAAAATGGCCTCTAACATAGTGTGGGTGCTCCTTTTCGCACACCTTGCCCCTTCATCATAACCGATACACGACGTTGCGACAAGCGATGTTTCGCGCAACTATCGCAATGATGCAAGGGTGCGCAGATATGACGATTGTGAATTGTTGTCATGCAGACGAGTATGCGACTGGCGGCGGGGAAGTTGGCGGGATTGCCGGTAATCCCTAACGGATCGCACACACGACCAAGGAGCATGCCGCTCCCTGCATGCAGAGTAGCACGCAAGGTTACAAGCGCGGCTGCACCGCGTGGTTAATCGGTAGCCGGAGCGGTGGCAGGAGCAGGGGCGGGAAGCAGGAGCAACCAGTGTTCGAGGGCGCCAAGGGTAAAAAGGCTAGCTAGGAGGGCCAAACGAATGGCCGCCGGATCGCCGAGATGGGCGCTAATGCTAAACCAAAGCATAATCGCCAGCAAGGTGGCGACCGAAACACTTGGGCGGAAAAACGCACTCGGCGGGCCGGGCCGCCAGTAGCTGGCGAGAAAGGCAAGGTGAGCCGGAAAGAGTTCGACTTGCAGCGCACGTACCCCGTACAGAACGTTCAGTTTCGCGCTCTGCTGCAAGGCCCAGCTTAGCCCAAAGGTGAGCGGGCCAAGCCAATGGCTGGCATCTTGCAATAGCCAAATCAGTAAACCCATTTCAAGCACGAAGGCAAGTTGGTGGTAGAAGTGGGTGCCGAGGGCGTAGAAGAAGCGCTGCACGCCACGCGCTTCGGGCGGGCAAGGTAGCCGGCGCGGCCCGGCCAGTATGCCGCTGTAGAAAGCTAGCTCGTGCCATGCCCATACCAGCAGCCCGGCAGTAAACGCGCGATATGCACCCACTACGCTCAGATCGTGGCGCGTTACCAACAATTCACTGTGCGCAAAGATGAGTAGCGGCAAGCTGAGGAACACCGCCCAACCCGCTACCCGTTGCCCGCATCGGTTCAGCCAGATCAGGCCGAAGGTCAGGCCTAGCCACAACGTGACGACCGTGAAGAGCGGCAACAGATAGTAGAAGGCGATCTCCATCCAATTCATAGCCTAGCTTTCTACCCACTTTTGCACTAATGTCATAATTGTACACGAAGTGCAGCAGTTCGTGAAGAGTCGGACAGAGCGGTAAGTAACGTCGGGTCATCTAACAGTAGGACACCCACTGTCGGGGCACCCGACCGTGTGCCCCCTACCGCACACCAGAAGGCACGTGGCAAAGGATGCCGTCTGCCACCTGCTCGTATAGGGAATGGTTGAGGTGACGGTCGTAGGTAAGATGACCGTATAACAATTATTCGTCTCCTGTGCGCTCGCCCAGTTTGCGATCAAGCATGAACAGGCCAACACCATCGTTGCTGATCAGTTTGAGGTGCTGGATAATCTCATCGGCACTCTTCTCTTCTTCAACCTGCTCATCAATAAACCACTTGAGCATGCTCATCGTTGCATAGTCATTCTCTTGGGCTGCCAAGGTGTAAATGGCGTGGATCGCAGCAGTCACCCGCTGCTCGTGGACCAACGCTTGCTCGAAGGCGTCAAGCGGCGAAGCGAACTCATTCTGCGGCTCATCAATTGCTCCGAGATAGACGCGACCGCCACGATCATTCACGTAATCGAAAAAGCGCAATGCATGCGCGCGCTCTTCTTCGCTCTGCACTCGAAACCAGTGCGCAAAACCGGGTAGTGAGCGCGACTCGAAGTAAGCCGCCATCGCGAGATACGTGTAGGAAGCGGCATACTCATACGTAATTTGCCGGTTCAGCGCCTGCTGAATCTTTTCGCTGAGCATGGTGGTTCTCCTTGCTTTGGAATGGTAATACACTCAATCATACCGCAATTTGTACATGGTTTCAAAGCGAGCAGCCGAGTGATCGCTTCGGTAGCTCCGCTCTTCGTTCTCGCCAAGCGAGCACATTCATAAGATGAGCCTTTGCCATTTGCTGCCATACTGCAACAAAGTACGCTATACTACCGCGCACAACCATCGTTTGCTTGGAGAGATTGTTATGCTCGACCGCACCACAATTGCCGTTCACGAAGCCAAATTGCTCGACCTGACCGCCCGCCTCGTTCACCTCGAATCACCAAGCACTGATAAAGCCCTGCTCGATGCCTGTGCTGACGAGCTGGCCGCCCTCTTCGCTGGCGTCGGCAAGGTGGAGCGCATTGCAAATCCCAACGGCGGCGATCATCTGCGCGTAACCGTGACCGATGTCGCCGAGCCGGCTTTGCCGCCGGCGCTGGTGCTCTGCCATTACGATACGGTCTGGCCAGCAGGCACAGTAGCGCAGCGACCATTTACCGTTACCGCCGATCGCGCGTTTGGGCCGGGGGCGTATGATATGAAGGCTAGCATCGCGATGGTTTACGCCGCTCTTGGTGGGTTTGGCCGGCCAGCGCCGCGCTTGCGCCGTCCGGTCATTGTGCTGTTGACCTCTGATGAAGAGATCGGCAGCCCGACTTCGCGGGCGCTGATCGAGGCGACAGCAGCGCAAGCGGCGCACGTGCTGGTGATCGAACCGCCAACCGAGCCGGATGGCGCGTTGAAGACGGCGCGTAAGGGTGGCGGTGCGTTTCGCGTGACGATCACTGGCAAGGCTGCTCATGCCGGCGTCGAACCGGAGAAGGGGGCTAGTGCGATTACCGAGCTAGCACACCAGATTTTGGCGGTGAATGCGCTGGCCAACCCCGCGATTGGCACCACCGTCAACGTTGGTGTGGTTGGCGGCGGCACGCGGCCTAACGTGGTACCTGCCGAAGCGTGGATGGAGGTGGACGTGCGGGTATGGACGCAGGCCGAAGCGGCGCGGATCGAAGCCGGTATGGCAGCGCTTAAGCCGGTAACGTCGGGGACGCAAGTGATGGTAAGCGGCAACGTGCGCCGTCCGCCGATGGAGCGCACCCCGGCTAGCGCCGCGCTCTTTGCCCGCGCTCAAGAGCTGGGGGCAGCGTTGGGTTTAGACATCCGTGAGGGGAGCACCGGCGGCGGGAGCGACGGTAATTTCACGGCTGCGCTCGGCATTCCTACCCTCGACGGGCTGGGCTGCCCCGGCGCCGGTGCGCACGCCGACCACGAGCAGATTAGCCGGCAAGGGTTGATCGACCGCACGGCGCTGCTGTGCGCGTTGTTGAGTGAGGTGTAAGGGTGGGAAAGGAGGAGTGGGGAGCGGGGAATAGCCACAAAAATCTAAAACGTTTTCGTGGAGAATAGCGACGAAGGGTCGGGTTACAATTACCACGCCCGCTGCGGGGTCTGTTCGACCCCACCCCGCTGGGGGAGAGGATTCTTACTCCTCCCTCGGAAGGAGGCCGTGTCAGGGCAGGGACGAGGAGCGCATCTAGACCCCGCAGCGGGCTTTCCCAATCATAGCCCGACCTAAAGGGTCGGGCGCCCAGAACTCACCCCACCACCACTGGATAAAATGTGCCCCCACCCTCGGCCCCTCCCCGCTGGGAGAGGAGGGATATTGGTTCCCGCTCCCGGAAGGAGTAAACGGAGAATAGCCTCGGAAAGATGCATACACCTTATTTCACACCTTTTTTGTCTTTTCGTGGCCATCATATATCACTCTCTTGTTGGGGAAAAGGCATCGGCGACGTTTGACAAACACCGCTGCGCTGCCTATCATATCATCAAATAATGATATGTTTATTAGAGAACATATGATGCTCACTGTCGCTCATCCAACCGCACTGGCGCTGCAAGCTAAGCTCTTTCGCGGATTTGCCGATCCTTCGCGTCTCGCTATTTTGCTCGCGCTGCGTCACGGAGCGCGCAGCGTGAGCGATATTGTGCAAGTAACCGGACTCTCGCAACCCAACGTCTCAAACCATCTGAGCTGCTTGCGCGATTGTGGGTTGGTGACGGCTTCATCCCAAGGTCGTTTCGTCTATTACGAATTAAGCGACCGGAGGGTCGAACAGTTGCTCCGGCTGGCTGACGAATTGCTGGCCGATGTCGCTAAAGGGGTGTACGAGTGTACGCGCTACCAAGCCGAGGATGCGAGCGATGAGTGACTCACATTTGCTTGAAGTGCCGGTCAAGGGGATGGATTGCGCCGAATGCGCTCAGCATGTGCAACAGGCTATCGCCAAATTGCACGGCGTCGAGTCGGTTGATGTCTTGTTGGCCGCTGAAAAGGCGGTGATCCGGCTCGATCCAACCCGGGTTGATCTACCTGCCATTCGCAAGGCGGTCGAAAGCGCGGGCTATACTGTCCCCGAAACGATAACGCCGGCCAACGCTTCGATCAACCAATTCTCGCGTCGGATGACGATCCTGCTCGCGGTGGTGTTCGCGATTGTGTTGGGGATTGTGGTCGCCGGCGAGTGGCTCGGTCTGTTTGATCAGCTCAACGCATTGATCCCTCTGCCCATTGGCATCGCGCTGGTGGTTGCGGGCGGGTGGCCGGTCTTCCGTCAGGTGGCGCGAGCGACCCTCCGCCGCCAGATTACCTCGCACACCCTTATGACGCTCGGCGTGATTGCTGCGTTGATTGTGGGTGAATGGGTAGCGGCAGCGATCGTGGTCATTTTCATGCGCGTTGGTGATTATGTCGAGCGATTTACCGCCGAGAATGCCCGCCGGGCGGTGAAGGAACTGACTGCGCTTGCGCCGCAAACGGCGAGGGTTGAACGGGGTGACGCAGAGGTGGAAGTACCGGTGGCCGAGGTACAACCCGGCGATACCGTGATCGTGCGGCCCGGCGAGCAGATTCCGGTTGATGGCGAGGTGATCGCCGGCTATGCCACTATCGATCAAGCCGCGATCACTGGCGAGTCGATGCCGGTGGAAGTGAGCGCCGGTTCGCATGTATTTGCAGCGACGATTGCCAAGCTAGGCAGTTTGCGGATCAAGGCGTTGCGGGTGGGAGCCGATACCACCTTTGGCCGCGTGATCAAGCTGGTTGAAGAGGCGGAAGCACATCGGGGCGAGGTGCAACGGCTGGCTGACCGGTTTAGCGCCTATTATCTACCGGTGGTGGCTGGAATTGCCGCACTGACTTTCTTGATCAGCCGCAACCCATTGGCAACCGCCGCTGTGCTGGTCGTCGCTTGTTCGTGCTCGTTCGCGTTGGCCACACCGGTCGCGATGCTGGCCGCGATCGGGGCAAGCGCCAAGCGCGGCCTGCTGATCAAAGGCGGCAAATATCTGGAAGCGTTAGCGAAAGCTGATGTGGTGCTGATCGATAAAACCGGCACGCTGACGCTGGGCCGGCCTCGCATCACCGATGTGATCGCGCTCAACGGTGTTCCCGCAACAGAGGCATTGCAGCTTGCCGCCACGGCTGAACGGTACTCGGAACACCCGCTGGCAACAGCCGTGCAAGAGTTGGCGCGGGCGCAGAATCTTACCTTCGCCGAACCAGAGCACTTTACGGCCATCCCCGGGATGGGGGTACGCGCCAAGGTGAACGGTGCTACGATTACTGTCGGCAATCGCCGGTTGATCCCAGCGGCGGCCTCGTTGCCGCTAGCCGCCCAACTCGAAGCCGAAGGCAAAACGCTCTTGGTCGTGGCACGCGACGACGAACCGATTGCGCTCCTCGCCGCCGCCGATACGCTCCGTCCTGAAACACCGGCGGCCATCGCCGAACTGCGCGCGCTCGGCATCAAACACATCGAATTGCTCACCGGCGATAACGAACGCACGGCTGCCGCCTTAGCTGGCCAGCTTGGGGTACAGTACCGGGCGCAATTGCTGCCGGAAGATAAAATCGCGGTGGTGAAGGATTATCAGGCGCGCGGCCACACGGTGGTGATGGTCGGCGATGGGGTGAACGACGCGCCGGCACTGGCGCAAGCAGACATTGGCATTGCGATGGGTGCTGCCGGAACTGATATCGCGATCGAAGCCGCCCATATCGCTCTGATGCGCGACGATTGGACGTTAGTGCCGCAGGTCTTGCGCATCGCCCGGCGAACGATGGGAGTAGTCAAGCTCAATATTGGGTTTACTGCCGGCTACAATTTGGTTGGGCTTACGCTGGCCGCTGTTGGGTTGCTGCCACCCACCCTTGCCGCCGCAGCGCAATCGTTGCCCGATTTAGGCATTCTCGCCAATTCGGCGCGGCTGTTGCGGCAGCGGTGATGGTTGGGATACTTTGCGGATCTCCTAACCGCTGCCAACCCTGGCCTGCGCGTAGAAGGGAGCCATAATATGGAATGACTGGACAACGAAAAACCTTGCTCTGATTAGTGATACGGACGAGGTTGAGTTAGCGGCGCACGTGAGCGGCCATCTTACCAGACCGATTCCAATTTGGGTGGTGCAGGTCAACGACAACCTCTATTCGGGCCGCTGAAGTGCTGCATGTTCCGGCATTTTTCATTATGGATTAGCGATTCTGCGCCCTTCGCGCCTTTGCGTTGAACGTCTTAGCGCCTTTGCTCGCTTCGCGCCGCTGGGTTACCCGCTCGCCACCGCCCCAGCCACAATCGTCCCCGTCGCCTCACCAAACCCAATTCGGTAGCCTTCACCCTGCGCCCATGCTCGCATCGTCACCGTATCGCCGTCTTCCAGCCAGCGCCGCATCGAGCCATCAGCCAATTGCAGCGGCTCAGTGCCGCGCCACGTCAACTCAAACAGACATCCCCGTGCCTCTTTGGTTGGCCCGCTGATCGTGCCCGACCCCATCAGATCGCCGGGCCGCAGCCGGCAGCCATTCACCGTATGGTGGGCAAGCTGCTGAGCAAAGCTCCAGTACAGGTGGCGAGCATTGGTCTGACAGATGCGGGTGTCGTTGAGCCACACCTCCAGCGTAATGTCGAAATGGCCGGGGCCGGGAGCTTGCAGGTAAGGCAACGGCGGCGGATCTTGCGGTTCGCCGGCGCAGCGGAATGGTTCAAGCGCAGCGAGCGGCACAACCCATGGGCTAATGGTAGTGGCAAAGTTCTTCGACAAGAATGGGCCGAGCGGCTGGTACTCCCACCCCTGAATATCGCGCGCGCTCCAGTCGTTCAGGATCACAAAACCAAAGATCCGCTCTTCGGCCTGCGCAATCGGCACTGGCGTCCCCAACTCGCTACCCACGCCGATCACCATCGCCAGCTCGACCTCGAAATCAAGCGCCCGCGACGGTGAAAAGAACGGTGCTGGGCTGCTTGACGGCTTGATCTGGCCATGGGGACGGGGAATGGGAGTACCGCTGACCACGACGGTACTGGCGCGACCGTGATAAGCAACTGGCATGTGGCGCCAATTGGGAAAGAGCGGCGGACTGTCAGGTCGCAACATTTTGCCAGTGTTCGTGGCATGGTAGAGCGATGAGTAAAAGTCGGTGAAATCACCGATCTGAACTGGCAAGAGCAGTTCAACTGCACTCTGCCGAATAAGCGCAGCATCGCGCAGCGACTGATGATCGCGCAGCCTTGACTCATCGGCGGCAAGCAGGCGCTGCAAGGTTTCACGCACCGCCTGCCACGCCACCGGCCCAGCGGCCATAAAGGCATTGAGCGCGTCGCGGGCAAAGAGACCTTGCCCACCGACTGGGGTGGTCGCCAGCAGACCGGCTTCATCAAGCGCCGCTAGATCGAGCACATACTCGCCGATAGCGACACCCACGCGGGCCGGCCCGCCACTACGTGGACGGAAGACGCCGTAGGGCAAATTCTCGAGGGGAAAATCACTGTCGGACGCAATTGGCAGAAAGCTTTGCAGTGGCATAGGGTTTATGATGCAAGAGGCTAAGCTATCGTATCCCGTGATCAGCTCGCTATCATCCCTACTCTCTACGCAAGAGATAGGAACACGCCGTAAGACAGACGATCCCGTCACCAACTCTCTGTGCCCTACCTCCCCACTCCCAACGCCGAGAGTAAGGAGGCAGGAACACCCATCTTCTACCCCTCCGGCCCGCCAACGCTCCACGTATCCATATAGCCCGCCTTCTCTAGCTCGAGGGCGGCAGTGGTCAGGTGCAGCGGGTAGAACGTATCAATCATCACCGCCAGCTCGCGGGTCTCTTTCACACCAATGCTGGCCTCAGTGCTGCCCGGCTGTGGGCCGTGCGGCAAACCGGCGGGGTGAAGCGTGATGTCACAGCGCTCGATCCCGCGGCGCGACATGAAATTGCCGTCGCAATAGTAGATCACCTCGTCAGAATTGACATTCGAGTGATTGTACGGCGCCGGGATCGCTTCGGGATGATAATCGAACAAGCGCGGCACGAACGAACAGACCACGAAGTTATGGCCCTCGAAGGTCTGATGCACTGGCGGCGGCTGGTGGATGCGGCCAGTAATCGGCTCGAAATCGTGGATCGAGAAGGCCCACGGGTAGAGGTAGCCATCCCAGCCAACAACATCGAAGGGGTGATGGTCGAGCACATGGCGCGTAAGCTGGTCGCGCACCTTGACCAATACCGCAAACTCACCGGTATCGGTGAAGGTGAGCAACTCGCTAGGGCCGCGAATATCCCGCTCGCAATACGGAGCATGCTCGAGCAACTGGCCAAACTGGTTGCGGTAACGTTTGGGGGGCGCGATCTGGCTGGTCGCTTCAATCACCAAAAAACGGGCCGGGCCATCGAGCCGCATCTGCCATGTAACGCCAAACGGGATGACCACGTAATCGCCGGCGCTAAAGGGCAGGCGGCCAAACTGCGAGAGCAGGTCGCCGCTGCCTTCATGCACAAACCACACCTCGTAGGCTTGGCCGTTGCGGTAAAAGCCGGTCATGCTCTCGGTAGGCCGGCTCACGCCGATGGTCACATCATTGTTGCCGAGTAAGGTAATGCGGGCACTCACCGGATCGCCGCCGGCGGGCACGTGAGCCGTGGCAAACGCCCGATGACGAATGGGACCAAACTCAACGTATTCCGGTTTGGCAGTCCCAACTAGCTCGGCATGCAACACCCGTGGCGGCAAGAAGTGGTGGTAGAGGATGGACTGAATACCGTGAAAGCCCTCGAGACCCATCACCTCTTCGCGGTAAAGCTTGCCATCAGGCTTGCGGAACTGGGTATGGCGCTTGTGGGGAACGTGGCCGAGACGCTGATAAAACGGCATCGCACACCTCCTTGTGCCGCGGTGTCGTTCGGATAAAGATTCGCCCGACGCGGTAACGCCGGGCGAATTGGCGACCCGGGAGGGACTCGAACCCCCAACCAACGGTTCCGAAGACCGTTGCTCTATCCATTGAGCTACCGGGCCATTCGGCGTCAATAGTGTAGCATAGCTGGGCCGGTTGCGCAACGTGGTAAGCAAACAGCAACCTTGGTTGCGCGATATTTTGCCGCAACCTGACGCCAACAGCATACAATGGCGAGAGGTTACACGGCATGTCTGAAACAGACCGGCAAGGAGGTATTGTATGCGCGCACCGGCATTGACGCCATCATCAGGGGCATTACTGCAAGATCCACGCCTGCGCTGGGGGTTCGGGCTGGTAGCGGCAGTCTGGGTCTTGGGTTTGATCGGCGGGCTGAGTGGGTTCACCGAATGGCCGGCGCTCTTCCTCTACGTATTAGGTGGATTGGGCGTGGCGATATGGCTGGGAAGGTCTGCCAGCGGCTGGGCCTCAATCGGTATCACCCGTGCCAACCTCCGCGCCGCTACGATCTGGGGTGGCGGGATCGGCGCGGCATTGATGCTGCTCGACTGGGTCAACACCTTCTTCTATTACCGCAGCGGCGGCGCGCCGATGGAGGCAATGGAGACGATCCTAGTCGGGATGGGTTTGCTCTACCTCTTCCCTGTGCTGGTGTTAGCTGAAGAATTGCTCTGGCGCGGCGTGCTATTGCTTGGTCTCCGTGACGCCGGTCTTAACTTACACCTGACTGTCGCCATCACAACGCTCCTCTACGCCCTCAACCATCTCTTCGTTGCACCGGTGCCAATGTTCGAGCGTTGGCTGATGGTGGGTATGGCACTGCCGATTGGCGTGATCGGCGGTTATCTGGTGCTGCGCACCCGCAATGTCTGGGCCGCGGTGTGGTTACACGGCCTGAGCATTGTGGCAATGGTAGCGGATATCTTTGTTATACCGGCGCTGGCGCGTGGGTGATGGCTCAAGGGAAGGCAGTCAAGCCAATTTCTCCAGTTCTTCATCGTTGCTTAACCCACCAATAACCTTGCCTATCCACATTTTGTGGAGAGATGTGGAAAACGCCACAATATCTAGTTGCAAGCACAAGATAACGGCAGAGGCAGACAGCTCAGTCGCCAACATCGCTATATCGCGTGCGACAGTTGTACTGCCGCACGCCATTCCCTGCCTTTGCCGCCACCCCCGCCCTGTTAGGTACGACAGGGAACTGTTGCGTGATACCCCAGCGGCTCGTTTCGGCGCCCTCCATCAGGCGCGGCAGTTATACTGCCGCGTGCTATACCCTTGCTAAACCACAACACCCGCTCTGCAAGGCAGAGCGGGTGTTACGTATTGTGGTGCCAAGAGCCGGACTTGAACCGGCGACCCTCGCATTTTCAGTGCGATGCTCTACCAACTGAGCTATCTTGGCTCGCCACCGTTAACAATGGTGGGCGATGACGGGTTCGAACCGCCGACACCCTCGGTGTAAGCGAGGTGCTCTACCGCTGAGCTAATCGCCCCGACGTATGGTGCCCAGGAAGGGACTTGAACCCTTACGAGCGTGGTTAGCTCACTAGGCCCTCAACCTAGCGCGTCTGCCAATTCCGCCACCTGGGCGCTCAACGCCTCGTTATTATACGAAATGATGGCCCGCTTGTCAAATTAGGACTAACAACATCCTTGCGTTGGCGGGGTTGCATCATTATCATGATAGGTGCTTTCTCTGCGCTTGTCACGAATTAATCGCAATGGCATACGCTAGCTCTCCCTCATCTATCCGGCTTAGGATGATAGAGCCGAGTCAGCCGTTTCGCTTACGTTCCACACAAGCAACGGTAAAGCGTGGTCTGCATCCGTTGAGACGGTTAAGCGTGAGATTCATGGCATAGGATACTATTGAGGTGAGGAGCGTATGCAACGGCAATGGTCGAACGTCGTCATTATCGGTCTGGTTGCTGCGTTGGCGGTCACTATCGCGCAAGCCCAACCGGGTATTCCCGGCGGGGCGATGTTGGCAACAAATACTGGCACAGCATTTACCTATCAAGGTCGCCTAAGCAAAGATGGCGCACCAGTACAAGGTGTGTGTGACTTTCAATTTACGCTGTGGGATAGCGCGAGTGGTGACACCGCACTGGGAACGGTGACAGTCAATGCTGTAAACGTCACCGGTGGGTTGTTTACTATCCCGGCACTAGATTTCGGCAGCAATGCCTTTATCGGACAAGCGCGCTGGCTCGGCGTCGCCGTGCGCTGCCCTACTGGCAGCGGTTCATACACGAGCCTGACCCCACGGCAGCCCTTAACCGCAGTGCCCTATGCGCTTAGCTTGCGACCGGGGGCGCAGATAGTAGGCGATGTCAGCGGCAACAGCAGCATATTCGCGTACAATACAACTACTAGCAGCCTTTCGTATGGCATATATGGGCGCAGCGACAGCCCAAACGGTCGCGGCGTAGCCGGATTTGCAAGCGCTAGTAGCGGTGACGCCGTAGGAGTCTTTGGCCTTACCGCCAGTAGCAACGGCAAAGGTGTCACCGGTGAGGCTTGGGCGACGAGCGGCCCGGCAATTGGTGTCTATGGCGTAACGCGATCGTCGAGCCTAGACGCTGCCGGTGTGCTCGGTGAAGCTACGCCTACATCCGTATTATCAACAAGTGGTGTGCGGGGCATTAATCGCAGTAGCAACGCGACTGGCTTCGGCGTATGGGGCGAACACGTAGATGGCGGAATTGGCGTTTTCGGCACATCAGGGCGCGGGATCGGCGTCTATGGAAAGGTGCTGTCCAATACACTTGGCCTCTCGATTGGGGTGTGGGGTGAGAATCCTTATAGTAGCGGTACCGGTGTCCTTGGGCAAGCGACCGCTACCAGCGGCACAACCTACGGCGTGCGCGGTGAGGTGGTGAGTCCAAATGGCTATGCCGCCCATTTTGCGGGCGGGCAAGGCGTGCGGGTGATCGGCAATTTGCAGGCTACTGGCGTAAAGACATTTGTCATCGATCATCCTCTCGATCCCGCCAATAAGTATCTCTACCACTTTGCCCAAGAAGGACCCGTTATTCAGAATGTGTATAATGGCATCGTCACTCTCGATGCCACTGGCGCCGCAATCGTCACGCTCCCAGACTACTTTGCCGCGATCAATGCTGAGCCGTTTCTTTACCAACTCACTCCGATCGGCGCAGCAATGCCCAACTTGCATGTAGCTCAGCCAATTACCGGCAATCTGTTCCGCATTGCCGGTGGTGTAGCCGGCGCACAGGTGTCATGGGAGGTCACTGCTACCCGCAACGATCCCTATCTACGCATGCATCCTGTGGCGACGGAAGTAGTCAAACCAGTTACTGAACGCGGTTTGTATCTTGCGCCAGAAGTGTATAGCTTGTCTCCCTCGCTGAGCAGTAACCAAACCCTAGCTTCACCATTGCCACTGGATCCTACGGTGGAGGGCCAACGATGAAGCGATGGATTCAAGTTGGTCTGTTGGCACTTCTGATCAGTTTGGTGATCGGAGTCGTTGCCGCACAGAGCGGGTACAGCATTGTGTGGTATACGATTGACGGCGGCGGCGCCACTTTTAGCACCGGCAGCGGCTACACGCTCGGCAGCACCATCGGACAAGCTGACGCAGGTGTAGCCATTGGTGGCGGCTATACGTTGTACGGCGGGTTTTGGGGTTCACCGGATAGTCTGCTCTACATACCGTTCGTGGCACGGTGATCGCCGTCTAGCTGGTGATAAGGGATCAAAAAACAAAGTGGTAAGAGTAGCGTTTTGCAACCAACCACACGTATCACTAACGAGCATGAGCACACCTTTATCCGCCTTTGACTGCGCACAGCCGAAGGCGGATGAAGGCCGCTACAGCCTTGAAGCATTTCTCAACAGCAATACCGGCTGCGGCAACCATCCTAACTCGATCACTTCTCCCGCTTTGGTAAGCGGAAACCGAGCAGACTTGGCCGTTCAACCGTAGGCATGGCATGAAAATCGGCTTCGCCGGGGCGCAAGTGCGGCTTGCTCTCCAGCCATGCATCACGGGTGGCTTTGGCTTGTTGCAGCATCTGCTCGATGGCCGCGACATCGCCGGCGTTGATCTGTTCGCGCACCGTGACGAGAAAGCGGATCAGCTCGTCGATCCAGCGGCTGAGACCGTGCGGGTTGGTGAGCAAGATGTCACGCTGCATCTGCGGATCGCCAGAGGCGAGACGCGAGACATCGCGGAAACCGGTGGCAGCCAGTGGGGCCATCTCTTTCCATGCCGGGCTTGTGCCGGTGGCTGTCACCAAGCCGACTGAGAGCAGCAGCGGCAGATGCGAGATACCGGCTACATACGCGTCATGCTCTTCGGGGTCGATGTAGTACGGTTTCGCCCCCACCGCGCGTACCAACGCCTCAACCGCTTCGACGGCCTGCGGCGCGGTATCGCCGGTCGTTGTCAGGCAGTAGATCGCTTCGCGGAAGAGATCGGGATCGGCGGCGGCTGGCCCCGACTTCTCGCGCCCGGCCATAGGGTGCCCGCCGACAAAACTCACCGTGCGCGGGAGGAGTTCGACGGCCCAGCGGTAGACCTGCGCTTTCGTACTTGCAACATCTGTAACAACTGCACCGGCAGGCACAGAGGTAGCCAATTCCCGAAACACCTCTTGCATTGCCCGCACCGGAGTCGCCACTACCACCATCTGCGCCTCACGCACCGCTTCAGCTAGCGTGCGCGCTTCACGGTCAATTGCCAACCGCCCCCTCGCCTCGCGAATCACGCGCGGCTCGCGATCAAATCCAATCACCTCAAGCGGGCCAAGCGGCGATTCTTTGGGATCAGCGTTGCGCAACGCCATGCCGAGCGAGGCGCCGATCAAGCCGAGACCAATGATAGCAATGCGGATCATGGGTTTCCTCTTCTCCTACCCCGCCGGTTCTACGCCGATCAACGACAAGAAGATAATCTCAACCAACACGACAATCACCGCCAACGCAATCAGTTTGATCGGGTCGAGCGCACGGAGCGCAGCTAAGGCCAGCGCCGCGGTGACAAAGATGCCGGCTTCATACGACTCGCGCCGCACCCGCCGGTTGTCGCGCGCCCATGCCTTGAGCGCCAGCCAGCGCCGGCTCAGCACAGCAATCACCGGGCGCGCGATCGCGGCTGCGCTGAGAAACACAGCAAACAGGATCAGCGCATAGACCGGCGTATCCGGCGGGTCAAGCAGGGTGCCGGTTGGGGCCGGTATAATCGCGATGGCGGTGAGCAATAACCATACTCCCAGCGTCCCTTCCACCGTGAGACCAGCTAGACCTAGCCACTTTTCCAACGGCCAGAAGGTCAGGATGCCGGTGATGAGGGCCAGACCATGAAAGATGAGATGGATCGGCGACAGCAGGTTTGGCCCGCGCGCCAATTCAGCGCTGATGACCATCCCAATCACGAGCGCCCAACTCAACCCCGCCAGCAGACCGAGCGCCGGCAACCAGCGCGTTGGCGACTCAACCGGCTCGTGTTCAGCCATCGCTCTGCTCTGACCACGCTACGCGGGCAAGGCGCTGACGCAACAGATGATCGGCCAGCACCAGCGCCAGCATTGCTTCGGCCACCGGCACCAACCGCGGCAACACGGTCGGGTCATGACGGCCATGCACCTCGATTGTCACCGGATTACCGTCGCGATCCACCGTCTGTTGCGGGCGAGCAATGCTGGCCGGCGGTTTGGCGGCCAGTCGCACGACAATCTCTTCACCAGTGGAAATACCGCCGAGGATACCGCCGTGATGGTTGGAAGCCGTGCCGATTGTGCCATCGTCACGACGAATAAACGGATCGTTATTTTGCGAGCCGCGCAGCATCGCTACGCCAAACCCTTCACCGATTTCAACCCCCTTGATCGCAGGGATCGAGAACATCGCCTTGCCAATATCGGCTTGCAACTTATCAAAGACCGGCTCGCCGAGGCCGGGAGGTACACCACGCGCCCGCACTTCGACAATCCCACCCAGCGAGTCGAGTTCGCGCCGCGCCTGATCGACCCGCTCGACCATCAACGCTGCAACCCGCGCATCGGGACAGCGCATCATATTGCGCTCGATCTCCTCTTCGTCAAAGACCTCGGCGCGCAGATCGGCCAGTTGCAGGGTATAGCCCACAATCTTCACCCCTACCGTTGCCAACAGCTTGCGTGCAATTGCACCGCCGGCCACGCGCCCGATTGTCTCGCGCGCTGACGAACGACCACCGCCGCGCCAATCACGAAAGCCGTACTTCACGTCCCACGTATAATCGGCGTGACCGGGCCGGTAGCTATCTTTGATATTCTCGTAATGGTGCGACTTCGCGTCGGTGTTATAAACCACCATCGTAATCGGCGTACCGGTCGTGCGGCCCTCGAACACGCCAGAGAGAATCTGCACTTCATCGGCTTCCCGCCGCTGCGAGCTAACCCGACTCTGGCCGACACGACGACGGTCGAGTTCGCGTTGAATATCGGCCACATCGAGCGGCAAACCGGCCGGACAGCCATCAACAGTGCAACCAACAGCCGGGCCGTGCGACTCGCCCCATGTCGTTAGGCGAAAAACGTGACCAAAACTATTTCCGGGCATCTGTATACTCCGCCAATAACACCGCAACGCCTTTGCGTCACTTATGCCCGGCGCATGATCTCTTTGCCCCACGCGCCAGCTTTCCACTCCGTCCATACGCGATCGTACACTGCTTTGACCTCGCCGGCAATCCGATTCCACGTATAGTACGCGCGGGCCAGCGCCGCCCCCCGCGCCGCGCGCAGGCGTGACTCGGCGGGGGCGTGCAGGCTGGCCAACAGCGCATTGGCAAGCGCCCCCGCATCGCCGGCCGGAACCACCAACCCATTCAGCTCGTGTTGCACGACCTCGGCCAACCCGCCAGCGTCAGAAACGATTACCGGGCAGCCGGCAGCAAACGCCTCTAGTGCCACAATCCCAAACGGCTCATACAGCGAAGGGAAGACGGCAACATCACCGACCGCGTACAGCCGATTACGGTCTTCATCACTGATAAAACCGAGAAATTCGACCGGAACTCCCAACTCAGTAGCGCGCTGCTTCAGATCGTCGAGCAAACTACCGGCACCAGCAATGACTAGCCGAGCCGGTACTTCAGCAAGCACGCGCGGCCAAGCCTCTAGCAACACATGCACGCCCTTTTCGTATACTAACCGACCAACAAAAATCACTAACGACTCATTGTCGGCGGCAAAGCGGCGCCGAAACGACACCCAATCAGCCGGCGTGGCGAAGGGTTGCGGCGGGATATGGACGCCATTCGAGATGACATCGATCTTATCAGGGGGGGTTGCGAAGTAATCGCGGATTTGGTGAGCCATAAAGTGCGAACAGACAATCACCCGCCACGCCTCATACGTGAGCCGCCACTCGAGATCGTTAATCTGCTGTGATCGATGGCCATTGATATCACCCCGGCCACGCCCTCGCTCGGTCGCGTGAATGGTTGCAATTAACGGCACTCGCCAATGGTGTTTGAGCGCAATCCCTACTTCAGCGGTTAACCAATCGTGGACGTGAATGAGTTCGGGCCTGCCACCGGGAAAGAGAGCATGCGCGGCGTGTTCAAGGTGACGACCAGCATGACGGACAAAACTAGGGAAATCGTCGGTATCGAACGGCGGGATCGCAACTCGGCAGATCGTGAGATTGTGCTGGCGCTCGAACGTCTCACCGCCACGTAATTGCGGTGTAAGGACAGTAACTGTTACTTCATGATCGGTGAGCGCCGGCGCGAGATCGGCGACGTGCCGGCCCAGACCGCCTACTATATGAGGAGGGTATTCCCACGAAATCTGAAGTACCTGCATAGTCAAAATTATAGCATAGTCAAGGCGCAACCGACATCGCCTTACACTAACGACTGTACGCGCGCAACAATGAATTTCAAGTAGCGTCCTTCAGGGAAACCAGCCGGCACCGGATGGTCAAGCGGCTGGCCGGCCTCGTGAATAATTTGCAGACGGCGATGCGCTTGCGCTGCCGCGTCGCCGAGCAAGGCCCGGAAGTGTTCAGGGCCGATCTGGGCAGTGCAACTGGCGCTCACCAGCATACCACCGGGCGTTACGCAGCGGATCCCGAGCGCATTGAGGCGCACGTAGGCCCGCAACGCGGCGTGCTGGCTAGCTCGCGCGCGAGCAAAACTCGGCGGATCGAGAATCACCACGTCAAAGGTGCGCCCGTCTTTGGCGTACCGATCGAGCAAGGCAAAACAATCTTCCGTCTCGAACCGGTGGCGTTCCGCCGGCAACCGATTCAGGGCGAGATTGGCAGCCGTTGCTTCAGCCAGTCCGCGTCCGACATCGCAACTCACCACCTCAGCCGCATCACCCCGCAGCGCATAGAGCGAAAACCCGCCAGTGTAGGCAAAACAGTTGAGCACGCTCGCGCCGGCTACGAAACCCTCGACGGTGCGCCGGTTGTCGCGCTGATCGAGAAAAAGACCGGTCTTTTGGCCATACAGCATATCAACTTGAAAGAAGAGACCATTCTCTTGCACCACCAAATCGCGTGGCGGCCATTCACCCCACAACAACACCGGCTGCGCTTCGCTCTCATTGTCGTCGTGGAGACGTGGACGTTGCACGACGCCGCGCAATTCGGGATCGACGGCGCGCAGGGCGGCGGCAATGGCCGGTGCCAAGGTCTGCACACTTTCGGCATAGGTCTGGATCACGGCGTAATCGCCATAGCGATCAACCACAATGCCGGGTAACCCATCACCCTCGCCATAGACCCAGCGGTACGCGGTTGTCTGTCCACTCGCACGGATTGGTGCGCGCAACTCCCATGCTTCCCAAACTCGCTCGCGGAACCATGCCTGATCGGGCGGGCCATTCCGGCTGAAGATCCGTAGTCCGATCGGACTCTGTTCATCGTAAAGGCCGTAGACGGTCAACCCGCCGCAACGGGCGCGCGCCCACTGGCCGGAACGCAGCCGTTCGGTGCCGATCAGATGGTTGCGGTAGACCCACGGATGGCCTTGTTGCAGCCGTGCGCGAATCGCAGGATCGATGGTAATGTCGGCAAGTGACGGCATAATGAACCAACATATATGAATATCGCAGAGAGACGCAGGGCAATTCCGATCAGCCACTATGCTTCATCGGGTTGTCAACAAGCGTAGCCCCTCAGAAACAACATGAGTCTCTCTCGACCTTGCGCCATTGCACCTTTACGTTGCCCCTCAAATCGTCGCTCCGCTTGGCACGCAGCCATCGGCAGGGAACGCAGTCGGCTGCGTGCGCGGGCGGATCGCCACATTACGCCCAATCCGTGTCTGAGGAGGAATATGCGCTTTCAAACCGACAAGGGTCAAACCGGTATTGAGCCGCTCTGGCGCTTCGGCGTTAGGGGTATTATCCTCACCTTCACCAACGACCGCACCCTCACCGATCCGCACCCCTTCATCGACGATACAACGGTCGAGGACAGCACCCGCCTCAATCACCGCGTCGCCGAGCACTACCGAATCGCGCACGACTGCTCCCGGCGCTACCACCACCCCCGGCGACAACACCGACCCGATCACGGTACCATATACCCGGCAGCCATCGCTCAGCAAGCTATTCTCAACCCGCGCCTGCACACCGATCTCGGCCCCCGGCCGGTCAGAACTGACAGTATGGATAACCCACTCCGGATCGTACAAATCGAGTGCCGGCGTTTCGGCTAACAGGGCCAAATTGGCTTCGTAATAGGCCTGTACCGTGCCAACATCGGCCCAGTAGCCTTGGAAATTGTAGGCAAAGGCGCGGGCGCTGGTAACAATGTTAGGCAACAGATGGCGACCAAAATCGACCGCATCGGTCGAGCGGAGCAGGTCGATCAGATATTGCTTGCGGAAAACGTAGATTCCCATTGAGGCGAGGTTTGAGTCGGCACGGCGCGGCTTCTCAACAAATCGATCGATCCGGCCATCGCTACCGACCGAGACGATCCCGTAGCGATGGGCATCGTGCGGACTTACGCTGCGCACCGCCATGGTCAGATCGGCCCTGCGCTCTTCATGCCATTCGAGCAGCGGGCGATAATCCATTTTATAAATGTGATCGCCGGCCAACAATAGCACGGCATCAGCCGGCTGATCCTCAACCACATCAAGATTGTAGCGCACCGCATCAGCCGTGCCGCGCTGCCAACCGCCGCCGTCGGGAGTCGGCGAAGGATGGAGCAAACGCAAACCGCCCTGCGCGCGGTCGAGATCCCACGGGCGGCCAACACCGAGATGGGCGTGCAGCGAGCGCGGGCGGTACTGGGTAAGCACCGCCACATTGTAGAGACCAGAATTCACGCAGTTCGAGAGCGCAAAATCGATAATCCGATACTTACCGCCAAACGGCACCGCCGCCTCGGTGCGTTCCGCGGTCAGCACGCTCAGCGCCGGTGAGTCGCCACCGGCTAATATCATGACCAACGTTCGCAGCATAACAACTCCATTCAGCACAGCGTTGCTGCGCCCATTCAGATCGTTTCGCCAGAAGGCACATCACCGGCTGGAAAATCCTCGGCGTCGCGATCGGCATTGATCACCACATTGCGTCCGATTGTTATGCCGGCCGGAATGTGGGCCGCTTTGCCGACCACTGTAATCCCCGTGTTAATCTTATCGGGCTGCTTGCGGTTCGGCACCGTCAGATCATCGCCAAAACCGAGGCGAGCGCCGGCGCCGACCACTACTTTCTTATCAACAATCACCCGATCAAGCACCGCGCCGGGGCCGATCCACGTATCGTTCATCACCACGCTATCGCGGACAATTGCCCCCGGTGAGACATACACCCCCGGCGACAGCACCGAATGCACGACCGTGCCGCGAATAGTGCAGCCGTTACAGATGATCGACTGCGTAACCCGCGCCTGCGGCCCGATCTTGGCTGGCGGGCGCTCTTCGCTGCGCGTGCGGATCAGCCAATTCGGGTCAAACAGATCAAACTCAAGCGAGGGATCGAGCAGTTGCATGCTCGTTTCCCAGTACGAT
This sequence comes from uncultured Chloroflexus sp., assembly GCF_938091255.1. Classification (NCBI taxonomy): domain Bacteria; kingdom Bacillati; phylum Chloroflexota; class Chloroflexia; order Chloroflexales; family Chloroflexaceae; genus Chloroflexus; species uncultured Chloroflexus sp. The sequence continues at coordinate 53,974 of NZ_CALLJH010000006.1, read as the reverse complement.
TGGATGGTGCCGACATCAACCCAATAGCCCTTAAAGCGGTGAGCAAAGACCCGATCCTCAGCCACCATCGCCGGGATGACATCTTTGCCAAAATCGATGCGCGGCTTCTCAGGGCCGCCTTCCGACAGCCGCCGGATCAAGATATCGGCGTTGAAGACGTAGATCCCCATCGAAGCAAGATTGCCCTTATCACGCGCCTTAGGCTTCTCGGTGAACTCGATCACCCGATCGTTTTCATCGGTAGTCATAATCCCAAACCGATCGGTCTCTTCAATCGGCACCTCCATCACCGCCACCGTCAGATCAGCACGCTTGCGCAAATGGGTGTCGATGATGTCGTTGTAGTTCATCTTGTAGATATGATCACCGGACAGGATCAGCACCAGATCGGCGCGGCGTTCTTGGATGTAATTCAGATTTTGATAGATCGCATCAGCCGTGCCCCGGTACCACGACTCATCGCGCCGGCCTTGATACGGCTGCAACAACCGTACCCCGCCTCGCGCCCGGTCAAGATCCCACGGCTTGCCGATCCCGATATGTTCATTGAGCGAATGGGGCCGGTATTGCGTCAATACTGCCACATCGAAAATGCCGGAATTGACGCAATTCGAGAGGGTAAAATCGATAATGCGAAACTTACCGGCGAAGGGCACTGATGGTTTCGCGCGCTTTTCTGAGAGCACACTGAGGCGCGTACCTTCGCCGCCTGCCATGATCATCGCTATAATACGCATACGCCTCCCGTAACATTGCTAAGATCCGGCTACGCTATGGATTGTAAACCTAAGCGGACAATCGCGCAACGCGCGCTGATTGCTTAAGTTGCGAATTACCGCCTAACAATTCGCGACCATGCTCTAGACGGCTGCCAGCGGTTTGCTATCATACAGCTAATTATTAACTATCTCATGGATGCAGGAGTCTAACATGGCGGTCTACCCCTCCCCTACCCAACCGCAATCGACCGGATGGAAACGTTGGGTATTGATGGGCGTTGCGATCATCGTGCTCACCATCGTACTCTGCTGCGGCCTGTTCGTGTTTGGCGGTTGGCGCATCTTTACCGGGGTGATGGGTGAAACACAGGCGATTGAGCAAGTGATCAAGCAGTTTATGAATACCGGAAGGCGCAACGATCCCGATACTGCGCTCGCCCTCTTCGCCGATTCAGCGCAGAGCGTCGTTTCACGCAATGATCTGGAACGGCTGTTTGCCAATCGCCAACTATTCCGTGAGGTCAGCAGCGTCTCTCTCAACAGTTTCAATATCAAGAGTGATTTAGAAGGCACAACCGCCGAGATTGCCGGCCAGTTGAACTACGCTGATGGTTCGAGCCAAGCATTTTCAGCGCGGTTGCAAAAAGAGAATGACCAATGGCGATTGATCCGGATCGATTTTCGCTAGTATGACCGGCATAAGGAGGCGCGCCATGTTTCGTACTATTCTCGTTCCACTTGACGGCTCGCCGGTTGGCGAGGAAGCCTTGGCTGCCGCTGCCCGGCTAGCGCGTGCGGCGAATGCAACGGTGCATCTGGTGCATGTCCATTACCCCAATTCACTGACGCCAATCGTGATCGAGACGTTGCCGATCATTGATGCCGAATTGCAATCACTTGCGACCCAGCACGAGCAGTTTTACCTCGAACAGATTGCTGCCGCGCCGGTGATGCAGGGCGTTCACACGGTAACGACCCTGCTCGAAGGCGAGATCGCCGAGACCTTAGCCGCACACGCCCAAGCGATTCAAGCTAACCTGATCGTGATGACGACCCATGGTTGGAGCGGGTTCGAACATTTTTGGTTAGGAAGCGTCGCTGAATCACTCCTACGGCTGACGCATACGCCGCTTTGGTTGATGCGACCGGGTGAACCGGCGCAACGGGCAGCCCAACCACTGCGCCGCATCCTCGTGCCGCTTGATGGTTCTACGCTATCTGAACAGGTGTTGCCGCATGCCCAAGCGTTAGCATCGCTCGATGGTGCGCGGCTGATCTTCGCGCGGGTGATGACACGTCGCCGGCGAAGTGATGAAGCGAACGATACTGAGCAGAAACGGCAGATTGAGGCGTATCTGCAAGAGATCGCCAGCCGGCTCGAAACCCAAGGCGTGCCCGCCGATATTGCGGTTGGCGCTGCCGAACAACCGGCGCGCGCGTTGCTCACGCTTAGCCGTGAGTTGCAGGTCGATGCGATTGCGTTGGCGACCCGCGGGCAAGGTGGTTGGCAACGAATCATGGTCGGCAGCACCGCCGATAAGGTTATCCGCGCCAGCCCGATCCCGGTTTTGGCCGTGCGTCCGTAGGCACCTACCGCAACGTGTCCAAAGTGTCCAAAGGGGCATACAGCAGGATGCCCCTCTGTTCTTCCCATATCATTCGGCCCGCAGGTGAATCACCGGATCACCCACACGCACCTCGCCTTCGCTGATCACCCGCGCATAGAGCCGGCTCCAGCCGGGAAAGAGACGCTGACTGATCCGACTAAACCAACCGCGTTGAAACGAACCGGCGATCGTGTTGCAGGGGGTGGTGTAGTCGGTAAGTTCGAGTTCAACCCATGAACCGATTAGCAAGCGGTCGCCGATTGCCAGTTGATCCCAATCAAGACCGATAATGGTCAGATTCTCACCGGTTGTACCCGGCGCAATGGGGTGGCCTTCCGCTTGCAACGCTGCAATCCGCTCGACGGAATAGAGCGAGACGGCGCGGCGCGGCCCGCCGTGATGTTCACGGTCGCGTTGGTAATCGCCGCGCACACCATCGATTGTGATCTCGGCAGCAGGCACCGAATACTTCGGTACACCACCGGTGGGGTTGACATTAATGGATGCTACTTTCCCCTGATTGCCCTCTGATTTCATGGCATTTACCTCTTCTCAAGCCAGTTGCTATCGGCTATTATATCAAGATTACAACCCTATTCTGCGCCAACGGTTTGTCGGCTAAGGAAATGCCATGGAACCTTTCAAGAAACCAACCCAAACAGCCGCTCCTACCGTTCGCGAAACAAAAGTTATCGGACAACCTGAATTACTCGAACCAGCGCTGTCTGCCCCCCATCATACCCGTTGGCGCATGATGATATACCGCGTAGGATATGCGCTTACTGGCCTCCTCGCCTTCGTGCTGGCGCTCGAATTGCTCAAACGCGGCGCTGCTGGCTACGGGAGGATATTGATCGCGTGGCTTGATATTTCGTCAACAGCTAATGCCCTCGGCTTTGGCTGGCTGCTGGCCTATATCTTTCTAAGCGGTTCACCGGTTGCCGCCGTCGCGGTAGCGTTTTTTGCCTCAGGCACGATCGACGGCTTACAAACCTTTACGATGATTACCGGTTCGCGGCTAGGGGCTTCGTTCATTGTGCTCTTTGTCGGCTTTCTCTACCACCTGCGCGGCCACCGCCGCGCGGCGAGCGTTTCTATCGGCGTACTGGCGTTATTAACAACCGCCGCGATCTATCTACCGGCACTAGCGCTGGGGTACTGGCTACTTAGCTCGCAACTCGTCGGCGTGATCTCGGCGAGTGCTACTAGCCCGCTTAGCTCGGTGATCGACCTCGTCGTCGATCCACTCGTTGCCATCTTGGCCAGCATCTTGCCCGAATGGACACTTCTGATCGTAGGCGCACTAGGACTGCTCGGCGCATTTAGCCTGCTTGACCGCGCTATTCCCGACATTCCCGGCGGGCAGTCGGTATTCGGCAAAGCCGGCCAGTTGCTCTATCGGCCATGGGCGATGTTTCTGCTCGGTGCTGCCATTACTTCCTTCACACTCTCGGTATCGGTATCGTTATCGATGCTGGTACCGCTCACGGTGCGCGGCATCATTCGGCGCGAGAATGCCTTGCCCTACATTATGGGCGCGAATATCACCACCTTTATCGACACACTGGTGGCGGCCCTGATTGTCGGCGGTGCAGCAGCGTTCACCATTGTGCTGGTTGAGATGCTCTGCGTCGCGTTTTTCTCGCTATTGGCCTTACTCTTCTTCTACCGACTCTTTGCCCACGCATTGCTCGGCTTACAAGAATTTATCGTTAGTTCTACGCCACGCCTGATTGGCTTCCTCGGCCTGATGCTGATTGTACCGATCTGGTTACTCTTCGTAAGGTGGTAACAGCAACTATGCATCTTGCGCTCTACGTTGGCAATAGCTTACAACGGGCCGATCTGATCACGTTTGCAGCGCCGCTCATTACGACATTAGCGCAACGATTAACCCTTATTGCGCGGGCTGACGAGGCAGCAATGCTTGATGATGCGATCGGCCACTTCCAGCCCAGCCCAGCAATTCATATCCGCCGCTGGAGTCAAGAGCACTCCTTTGCTGCTGCGATCCTCACTGCCGTCCAAGCTGAACAACCTGATCTTGTCATCGTGCCGGCCTTTACCGCACGCGCAACACCAATGAACTGGCCAAGACGGCAACTCGAGTTCACTATGCTGGGTTCACTGCCAATCCCGTTTCTACGTGTGCAAGGTCGAATAAGTCCCATCCGTCGGATCGTGATCGCCAGCGCCGGTGGCAAGCAATCGCTCGGTTGTGTACCGCTAGTCAGCCAACTTGCCCGCGCTTGCCAAGCTGAGGTGACCATCCTGCACGTCGCCTCCCAAGAACCCGTCTACTTCGACAGCTTCACCCAGCAATCGCCCCTTGATGAATCAATTGCAAGTGTGTTACAGCAATTGGCGGCAACTTTTAACGATCTAGGGGTAAGAACTCGCTTGCAAGTGGCACGCGGTCTGGTCGAAGACACCGTATTAGCCGAATGCAAATACCACGACGTATTGGTCATCGGCAGCCATCAGGTCACGTTCGATGACCAAACACCGACAGAAAGCTGGCTACGCGCACTTCAACGCTTATCACTGCAAGATGTTACCCGCGACTTGCTTGATCGTAGTCCAATTCCGGTGTTAGTTATCCAGCGGCAACAATCGTTGTAGTTTCTCTCTCAGTATTTGCAACGAATACCTTTATAATCAATTTCATCTCTCATGTAACAATGGTATAATAAGTCAATCATTTGTCTCCCTTGCATAGGATGCGTACACTCGCAGAGGAGGATCGCTGTGGGCTACGAAGCCATCTATCGCCGATCGATCGAAGACCCCGAAGGATACTGGGCTGAATTCGCCGCTGAATTGCACTGGTTTAAGCCATGGGATAAAGTGCTCGACAACAGCAATGCCCCATTCACACGCTGGTTTGTTGGTGGTGAGACGAACCTCTGCTACAACGCCGTTGATCGCCATGCCCTCGGCGGCAAACGCGGGCAGGCCGCTATCATCTGGGAAAGCGCCGAGACCGGGCAATCGCGCACGCTCACATACTTTGAGCTATACCGTGAAGTAAACCGCTTGGCCGGTCTGTTCCACAACCTCGGCGTGCGCAAAGGCGATCGGGTGATCATCTACATGCCGATGGTGCCCGAAGCGATCTTTGCGATGCTTGCTTGTGTGCGCATTGGCGCCATCCACTCGGTGGTCTTCGGCGGTTTCTCGGTCACGTCGCTTGCCTCACGGATCGATGACGCCGAACCGGTGTTGATCGTCACCGCCGATGCTGGCATGCGCAAGGGCCAGCCGGTGCCCCTAAAAGAGGTAGTTGACAAGGCGCTCGACGAAGCCAATACCGATAGCGTGCGCGATGTGCTCGTGCTCAACCGCGGGATCATCCCGGTCGAATTGAAGAAGGGGCGCGATCTCGATTGGTACGAGCAGCTCGCCAAACGCGGCGAGCGGTACATCGAGCCGGCCCGCATGGCCAGCACCGATCCTTCGTACATCCTTTACACCTCCGGCACCACCGGCAAGCCCAAGGGAGTGGTGCGTGATACTGGCGGCTATATGGTGGCGCTCTACGCCAGCATGAGCACTATCTACAACTGCGGCGACGGCGATGTCTTCTGGAGCACGAGCGACATCGGTTGGGTGGTCGGCCACTCGTACATCGTCTACGCGCCCTTGCTTAAAGGCGTACCCACCGTGGTCTACGAAGGCCGGCCCGACCACCCCGATCCCGGCGTCTGGTGGCGGGTGATCGAGAAGTACGGCGTCACCCACGTCTTCACCGCACCGACAGCGCTGCGCGCGCTGCGCAAGTTCCCCGAGCAGTGGATGCGCGACGCCGACATTAGCTCGCTCAAGATTCTGTACGCTGCTGGCGAACCGCTCGATGCGCCGACCTACGAGTGGGCAACGCAAGCGCTCGGCGTGCCGGTAATCGATCACTACTGGCAGACCGAGAGCGGCTGGCCGATGGTGACCAACCCGGTTGGTGTCGAGCTGCTGCCAATCAAGCCCGGCTCGCCGACCAAGCCGGCCTTCGGCCATCGCCTCGAAGTGGTTGACGCTGACGGTAACCGGGTGCCTCCCGGCGAGAAGGGTTTTCTCGTCGAGCATGGCCCGCTGCCTCCCGGCACGCTGCTCACGCTGTGGAACGACGACGAACGGTTTGTGAAGGGCTATTGGAGCCATTTCAAAGACAAGCTGCTCTATATGACCGGCGACTACGCGATCCAAGATGAAGATGGCTATCTATTCATGCTGGGTCGGGCCGATGAAGTGCTAAATGTCAGTGGTCACCGCCTTGGTACACGCGAGATCGAAGAGGTGGTCTCGGCACACCCCGCTGTGGCCGAAGCGAGCGTGATCGGCGTGCGCGATGAGCTGAAGGGTGAAGATGTGCTCGTTGTCGCAGTGCTTAAACAACACATCACGCCCCAAATGCAAGACGATATCGCGAATGAAATCCGGCAACTGGTGCGTGAGCGGATCGGCCCTATCGCGACGCCGAAAGCCGTCCACTTCGTCAGTATGCTGCCCAAGACGCGATCGGGCAAGATCATGCGCCGCGTGATCCGGGCTGTGTATCAAGGCGATAATATTGGCGACCTGAGCACGATCGAAGACGATGCCACGGTCGATATGGTGCGCGAAGCGATCGAGCTGCTGCGCGGTGATTTCTAGTCGCTATGGCGCGCCACTTAGCAGCGCATTGCATGGCGCGCCCGTGCCATGATTGTGCAAAACTTTACCGGATCTTTAATCTCTGCTCACAATTGTTCGCTATCGTGAAAATATCCACATAGCATTGGTTTGACATACCGGCGCGGCAACGCCTATAATCGTTGTATCCGCTGTGACAACCTATAGCCGCGCAGACACGCAACAAGGAGGTTCGACTCATGACCGAGACCCGCGATGTGGCGCTGCCCGACACCAGCGAGATGTACTATCCCGATCCGGCGCTGGTTGAGCAATCGAACGTGATGGCCTACGCCCGTAAGAAAGGCTTAAGTTCCTACGATGAACTCTACCAGTGGACGATCTCCCACCGCGAGGAATTCTGGGCTGATATGGCGAGTGAATTGGAGTGGTACCAGCCGTGGGAGAAGGTAATCGACGACAGCAATAAGCCTTTCTACAAGTGGTTTGTCGGCGGCAAGACCAATATCGTTCATAACGCGATCGACCGCCACCTCAAGACATGGCGCAAGAACAAGCTGGCCCTGATTTGGGAAGGAGAGGATGGTAGCCAGCGTACCTATTCTTACTACCAGCTCAATTATGAAGTGTCGCGGATTGCCAACGTGCTGAAGAGCATGGGGGTGAAGAAGGGCGATATTGTCACCATTTACATGCCCCGCATCCCTGAGCTGATGTTTAGTATGTTGGCCTGCGCCAAGATCGGCGCGGCTCATAGCGTAGTCTACGGCGGCTTTTCGGAAGCGGCCCTTGCCGATCGCTTGGCCGACGCTAAGAGCAAGGTGTTGATCACCGCCGACGGCGGCTATATGCGCGGCAAGGTGGTCGAGCTGAAGAAGATTGTCAACGAGGCGCTGGCCCGTACTCCCACCGTGCAAACCTGTCTCGTCTTCCGCCACACCAACCATGGCGTACCGATGGAGCAGGGCCGCGACTTCTGGATGCACGATCTGCTTGGTCTGCCGATCGCGAATGGCTACTGCCCCACCGAGCAGATGGACGCCGAGGATATGCTGTTTATCCTCTACACCTCCGGTACCACCGGCAAGCCCAAGGGTGTGGTGCATACCCACGGCGGCTATATGGTCGGTACCTATACCACACTCAAGTTTGTCTTCGACATCAAAGATGAAGATCGCTACTGGTGCGCCGCTGACCCCGGCTGGATTACCGGCCACTCGTTTATCGTCTACGCACCGTTGATCAATGGCGCTACTTCGTTTATGTACGAGGGCGCTCCCAATTATCCCTACCCCGATCGCTGGTGGAGTATGGTCGCCAAGCACGGGATTACGATTCTCTACACCGCGCCGACCGCAATCCGCGGTCTGATGCGCTTTGGCGACCTCTGGCCCTCGCGTCACGATCTCAGCACGTTGCGCCTGCTCGGTTCGGTTGGCGAACCAATCAATCCCGAAGCGTGGAAGTGGTTCTACGAGAAGATCGGCCATAACCGCTGCCCAATCATGGATACGTGGTGGCAGACCGAGACCGGCCACTTTATGATTACGCCGACCCCGGCGGTACCGCTCAAACCCGGTTCGGCTACCCGTCCGTTCCTCGGTATCGAGGTTGATGTGGTGCATGAAGATGGCACCCCTTGCGCGCCGGATGAAGACGGTTTGCTGGTGATCAAGACACCATGGCCGGGGATGATGCGCACAATCCTCTACGATCCGCAACGTTACGTTGAGGGGTACTGGCAGAAGGTACCGCCGTACTATGCTGCCGGCGACAGCGCACGCAAAGACAAAGATGGCTACATCTGGGTCATCGGACGGCTCGATGACGTGATCAAGGTGTCGGGCTACCGCCTTGGCACCGCCGAAGTTGAGAGTGCATTGGTCAGCCACCCGGCAGTGGCCGAAGCTGCCGCGATAGGCTTACCGCACGAAGTGAAGGGTAACGCGATCCACGCCTTCGTTATCCTACGCACCGGCTTCGAGCCGAGCCACGATCTGGAAGAGAAGCTGCGCGCTCACGTCGGCCACGAGCTTGGCCCGATTGCCCGCCCCGACTCGATTACGTTTGTCACCTCACTGCCCAAGACGCGGTCGGGCAAGATTATGCGTCGTGTGCTACGCGCCCGCGCGTTGGGGCTGCCCGAAGGCGATGTGTCTACGTTGGAAGAGTAATACGAAATACCAGAGGGGCGATGAATGCGTCGCCCCTCTCTGCCTCTATGGCCCTGCCACCCATACCCGGCCTGTCAGTCGCGCTTGGTACGTTACCTGACCATTGCTTTGCCTAATCTGCCTCGGCTGACCGACGTAGCTGATCGGAATGCTAGGATTGATCTGTGCATGCGTACCGTACTCGCGTTGCACCCGCGCGCGATACGCTTCGCGAAAGGCGGTAAGCACACCCTGCTCATCAGTGCCTTCAGCAACGGTCACTTCAAGCTCGTACTCGATCGTTTGCAGTTGACCGGTGAGGGGGGCAGGCTGGCTACGGCCACCAACGATCGGCGCAAGGAATGGCTCGGCCCACGTGGGCCGCGTTACCAGCACGTACCCACTGAATACGGTCATGGCAATCAACCCCAGCAACACGATTACCACCATCATTTGACCGAGCAGACGGTGCGCCGGCTGGGATGGTAACGACGCCGCCATCGGCGTCGACGGCGGTGGAACCGGCATCGGCGGCGGTAGGTGAACAGGAACCGATGCGACTGGTGCAGAGCTAGCCGGTCGCGCCGGCACCGGTACTGGCTGCGACGCTGGCGCAACCCGCACTTGAGCCGGTTGCGATTGCCTACGCGGGATCAGCGCCGCGCGAAACTCATCCATCGTCGCAAAGCGATCTTTGGCAACCTTCTGCAACGCCTTTTCGAGCGCAGCACTGGTGCGCTCAGAGATTTCCGGCACCAGCGCACGCGCTGGCGGAAACGAGAAAGGCATCTCTTGGGTTGGATCGCGTCCGGTCAGCAGGTGATGCAGCGTTGCTGCTAGCGCATAGATATCTGACTGTGGCGTTGCCAACCCTTGATACTGCTCGGGCGGTGCATACCCCGGCGTGCCGATCTGCGTACCACGTTCAGTGGGCTTGAAGACTTTGGCAATACCAAAATCAATCAGCTTGACATCGCCACTCGGCTCGATCATCACGTTCGAGGGCTTCATATCGCGGTAAATCAGCCCCTTGCCGTGCAGGTAGCTCAGCACATCACAGATTTCGTCGGCCCAGCGCAACACCCGCTGCTCGTCGATCCGACCCTCGCGTTCAATGATCTGCTCGAGATCCTCGCCGCGAATAAAGTCCATGGTTAGATAATGGCGACCCTCGTCGGTAAAATGGCTGTAGACGCGAGGAATGCGCGGGTGGCGAAGCTGCTGGAGCAATTCCGCTTCGGCGTTAAACCGCTCAACCGCTTCGGCCCGCTCTTTCGGATCGGCGAACCGGTCGAGCATTTCTTTGATTGCGTAGATATTGCCGTCTTGATCAATACCCTCGTAGACCGCACCCTGCCCGCCGCGTTTAATAATCCGGGTAATAACATAGCGGCGATGGTCAGTGGGCTGATCGTTATTGAGAATAACGTCGTGACCACAATGCTGGCAGAACCGTGCTCGCCGCAGGTTCGGCTTATGGCAAATGGGGCAGAGGATTTCAGTCACCTCAGCCATAGTACTCCGTGTTGTTGTATGTGGCGAGCGGTTGGGAGCCATCGTAACGGCAAACCTTGCAATAGCGTCGTAGGTCAGTCTACGTGATGATACGCACGTATCGGCGGCAAAGTTGCACAATTGCGGCTAGTGCAGGAGATGTAGGGCATGCCAAGACATTTGTGGAGCCTGCAACCCTAACATCCTGTCTCACGCACTCATTTGCAGTGCGATGGATGGGTTGAAATCATCAGAGAAAATTCTTCGCTCGGTAGCCCAACCACCCTAACGCCGACGGATCATCGCGCCAATGAGGACGCACCTTCACCCACAGATCGAGGAAAACCGGACGGCCCAGCATACGCTCAATCGAAAGCCGCGCGGCACTCCCGATCTTTTTCAGCATACTACCACCGGCGCCGATCAGGATCCCCTTTTGGCTCTCTTTCTCGACATTTATTGTCATACGGATGTAGGTTGCCGTCTCTTTTTCAATCCACTCTTCCACTTCAACCGCGATGGCGTGCGGCACCTCTTGTTGCAGATAATAGAGTGCCTTTTCGCGCACGAATTCGGCAGCCAATTGTTGCTCGCTCTGGTCGGTAATCTGGTCAAGCGGATAGAGTGGCGGGCCTACCGGCAAACGTGCGCTAATCTCGCCGAGCAAAGCAGCCAAACCGAGTTGCCGTCGGGCCGAGATGGCAATTTCCATCTCCCATTCACCCAACGCGCGGTAGGCAGGGAGGTAATCGGCACCGGGCTGGCGTGGTTTCTGGTCGACTTTATTCAGCACCAGCAGCTTGTGACCACGCGCACGCTGCACCTGTTGCGCGATCATCCGATCGAGTCGACTTGGCGGCTGACTAATATCGACCATAAAGCAGATAACATCGGCATTGGGTAACGTGCGTTCAGCCAATTCGACCATCAACTTGCCCAGCCGGTGATTAGGTTCGTGAATACCGGGAGTATCGATGAAGATGATCTGCTCGCCCGGTCGCGAGAGAATGCCGCGTACTGGCACGCGCGTCGTTTGCGGTCTGGGTGAGACAATCGCCACCTTTTCGCCCAACAACGCATTGAGCAACGTACTCTTGCCAACATTTGGCTTCCCGACCAGTGCGACAAAACCTGAACGCCACTGATCGAGCGGGATGGTTACCTCCGCCATTGGCGGCTCTGGCTCTGCCGTTACCTCAGCCGCAGCAAACGTTGGGCCAAACACGACCGGCCCCTCACCAGCGAGCGGCTCATCATCGAAGGGAACTAGCAGTGGCGCCAAACGCACCAATCGTTCCGGCGTGCGCCACTCTTCTGGTAACATCAGCTCAATCCCTAGCACCAGATCATCGTCATCAAGATCAAGTACAGCCGAATCATCAAGCTTCACCACCTCCACCGGCTCTTCATCGGTAATACGGATGTACAGATAACCATACTGACCATCAAGCCAATTGTACGGCCCTTCAAGCACTAGATCGAGCTGACTGAGAACAACCTCATCATCGAGATCAATCCGGCAGCCAACAATTGCCCCTTGCGCATCGAGCAAGAGATGGGCAGGGTATTCCATTACTGCCGTCGCCTGACCCTCTTCTAGGTCAGTAAAGTAGAAGTACAGCGTACCGGCATCGTGATCAAGCGAACAATACTTCATTGCCTTATCCTTATGAACCAAGCGCTACTTCACTGGGTACCGATTCAGGCTGAGCAACCGTCAATGGACGATCAGTATCAGATGGCGGTTCAGGCTGATCGGTCAACTTCCGATAGATATAACTAAGCAAAATTCGAATAGTGGCCGCAATCGGGATGGAAATAAAGAGACCAAACGCACCGGCCAGCGCCCCACCAGCCAGAATCGCAAAGATCACCACACCGGGATGCAAACGAACCAGCGGTCCCATCACATTTGGAATAATGAAATGGTCTTCGATCTGGCGCAAGACAAAGTAGATAATACCGAGCAAGACGGCCAATGCCACATTTGAAAGCCCAAACGGTGTCACCGGCTGGAAGAGCGCTACCGTCATTGCGATCCCGGCAGCCGACCACGGCCCAATAATCGGCAAAATTTCAAGCACCCCAGAAGTAACGGCAATCACGAGCGCGTATGGTACTTGCAAGATCGAGAGCGGGATATAGAGTAACACCGACATAATGACGATCAAGATCAATTGACCGCGAATATAGGCACTAAATACCCGATCGATCTGATAGCCAAGATAACCGATCTCGCGCCGATATGGTGCTGGAATGAGCTTGCACACCCACTCCTTCAACTGGGGTGCCTGTAGTAGCAGATAAAAGGTAATAATCAAATACACCAACAAATAAATGACGCTCTCGAGGGCTGAAAAGACAATTTTTGGCACATTGCCACTCAACCAACCGGCAATATCGCGAACGACCCCAATAATCTGTGCTTCAAGTGGCAAAAGGCTAATTTCAAAATCACCGACTTGAACCGACTGATTCTGTTCAAAAAAGACCGTTAACTCACGAATGATGATGGGCGCATTTGCGGCCAAATCGCGGCTCTGCTGCACAATTCGCGGCCAAAGCGCGGTAAAGAGACTGTAAAGCGCCAACCCAGCAACGACATAGAGCACAACAATCCAGAGCGCGCGACCAAGGCGGGTGCGGCGATGCAACCAACCAACCAACGGATTAAACAAGTAGGCAGTAATAATCGCACCGATAAACGGTGGTAGGATATGGGAAACCCCCATGACTAATACAATCGCCAGCGCCACAATTATCGCACTGCTGATCCATTTAGCTTGATACGAAAACCGGATTGGGCGGGATTCAGTGTCCATGATGATATTCCTGTGTTTCGATATGGGATACGCGAGCAGCGCAATACTAATACTCCAAGGAGCACTGTGGACGAAGGAGCGTCCCTTACAGCGTTGGCACAGCACCTCGACACGACATGAAATGGGCGAACGAATCATAACGATTCGTCGCCCTTCATTATAGCGACACCAGCAGACGAAGCGGCTACCGATGCTGCTGACTATCCGCCGCGCGGCGGAGCGGCACATCGGCCTTGAGCAGATCGTGGGCCTCACCTCGGCTGAGGGTTACTTCGATCTGATCGGGATCGATTGCCGGCAAATAGCGCTTGAGCACTTCAGCCAGATCGGCTTTCATCTGTGCCATCATCTCAGGCGTCAATTTGTAGCGGTCGTCGATCAGCACCGTCAACAGCCGTTGCTTGGCCAGTTCGGCGCTCGAGTCGCGTTTTCGACCGAAAAGGCCATTCAGAAATGACACAGGCACTCCTTTCCGCTATGTTCGTCGCCGCCCAAACAGGCCGAGCAGTCGATCGAGCATACCCTGTTGATCAGGGATCGCCATAACCGGCACATCTTCGCCGGCTAATCGTTGGGCAATATTGATATACGCGCGTCCGGCAAGCGAACTGGGATCGTAAACCGCAGCCTCGCCACGGTTGGTCGCAATCACAATCGTCTCATCTTCAGGTACAATACCGAGCAATGCGATTGCTAACAATTCCAGCACATCTTCAACGGAAAGCATCTCACCACGACTCACAAGCCGGGGCTTAATCCGGTTGATAACGAGCGAGGGCGGGCCTTTTTCAGCCGCTTCAACCAATCCGACGATTCGATCAGCATCGCGCACTGCCGATACTTCAGGTGTAGTGACGATGATGACCTCATCGGCGCCAGCAATGGCATTGCGAAAACCAGCTTCAATCCCAGCCGGGCTATCGATCAACACAAAATCAAACTCGTTGCGCAGTTGATTGGTCAGATCGATCATCTGTTGGGCATTTACCGCGTCTTTATCACGAGTCTGGGCGGCGGGTAACAAGCACAATTCAGGGAGGCGTTTATCTTTAATCAAGGCTTGGCGCAACCGTGCCCGCCCCTCAACGACATCAACCAGATCGTACACGATGCGGTTTTCAAGACCCATCACTACGTCAAGGTTCCGTAGGCCAATATCGGCATCTACGACGGCCACGCGCGCTCCACGCATCGCAAGCGCTGTGCCAAGATTCGCAGTCGTCGTCGTCTTGCCAACGCCACCTTTACCCGAAGTGACGGTAATGACTCGGCCCATAACACCCCACTAGCGCTTGAATGTTTCCCATCCATCAACCACAATCTCGCCGGCAACCACTCGCGCGAATTCTGGCCGGCTGACTTTATCGCGATCTGGTGCGCGCGCAATTAAATTAGCAATCCGCAACTGGGTTGGATTCAATTCAAGCGCACAGATAATAGCGCTGCTATCACCTAACGCACCGGCATGCACCAACCCGCGCAACCGCCCCCAGACAACGACACTTCCGCCGGCAATAATCTCGGCCCCCGGATTTACATCGCCGATCAAGGTAATATGGCCAGTGTGGCGTAACACCTGCCCCGATCGGAGGGTGCGCATCATCAATAGTGCCTCAGCCTCGACCACAGGCGCTGGTTCGGAGTAGCGCGGTAAAGGCCGTGCTGTTAGCCCTACCGTCCGAGCTGCGGCACGGGTCACGCGATCTGACGAATCGATGGCAGTTGCTTGCACACCATGTTGGCGGATCAGTGCCAACATTTCGTCTAACTGTTCTGGTGACACCTCGCGATCGCCGAGGTCGATCACTAGACTGGCGCCATGAAAGAAGCCACGCCGTTCACCAAGATGGTGATCGAGCCGACTGAGTAACTCCGGCCATGCAGCGGTGGCGTCTAAACGAAGCCGTAATCCATCGCGGCTGCCTTTGATCGTGATCAAGTCGCTCATGGCCATACTACCATATAGAACGTACAATTGTTGGCAATTATAGCATAGCTAGGGCATGTTGTCGCGCTTTAGCCAGAAATTTTGCTTACAAGGGCTGAGGCGCACGGTCGTGCGGCTCTACGGTTATTCAACCCATCTTGCCATGGATCCGTATATCGCGTACAATTGCATCAATATGAATTGATAAAACAGGAGGGTTCTATGGCGGTACGGGTGGGGATCAATGGCTTCGGTCGGATTGGACGGCTGGCATTGCGGGCAGCGTGGGGATGGCCTGAATTAGAGTTTGCCCATATTAACGAGATCGGGGGCGATGCAGCGGTTGCAGCGCATCTCCTCACCTTCGACTCGGTGCATGGGCGCTGGAGCCACGAGGCGCAGGGTGAGGGCAATCAGCTCCTGATAGATGGGAAGCCGATTGGTTACAGTCAGATCAAAGACCCCGCTGCTGTGCCGTGGGCTGCGGCGGGGGTCGAGATTGTACTAGAAGCGACGGGGAAGTTTCGCACTCCCGAGCAATTGGCGGCCTATTTCGCTGCTGGCGTCAAGAAGGTGATTGTGGCGGCGCCAGTGAAGGGTGAGGCACTCAATATTGTGATGGGGGTCAATGATCATTGGTACGACCCAACCCGTCACCATCTGCTAACGGCTGCCTCGTGTACAACCAATTGTTTGGCGCCGGTAGTGAAGGTTATTCACGAGGGAATTGGCATTCGCCATGGGATGATCACAACGATTCATAGCTCAACCAATACGCAGAGCGTGCATGATCAGCCTCACAAAGATTTGCGGCGAGCGCGAGCATCAAGCCTCTCGCTCGTGCCGACGACCACCGGCTCGGCAACGGCGATTGGGATGATTTTCCCTGAATTGCAGGGCAAGCTCGATGGGCAAGCGGTGCGAGTACCGTTGCTCAATGCTTCGCTGACCGACTGCGTATTTGAGGTCGCACGCCCTACGACTGTTGCTGAGGTAAACGAGTTGCTGCGCTCCGCTGCCGAAGGCCCACTCAAGGGTATTCTCGCTTACGAAACCCGCCCACTGGTCTCGATTGATTTTGTCACCGATCCCCACTCGGCGATTATCGATTCGTTGTGTACCATGGTCACCGATGGCACACAGGTCAAGATTTATGCGTGGTACGATAACGAGTGGGGCTACGCCAATCGGTACGTCGAATTAGCGCGAAAGGTAGCGATGGCATTATGAAACCGGTACAATCGGTAACTCCGGCAGCTACGGCTGCCGAGCAGCGGCGTGCTGACCGGCGCAACTATCTGTTGGTAACGGCGGCCTATTGGGCCGACACCCTCACCGACGGCGCAATTCGGATGCTGGTGCTATTTTACTTTGCGCAGCTTGGCTACTCACCATTTGCAGTTGCGTCGCTCTTTCTCTTCTACGAAATCTTCGGCGTGATCACCAATCTGTTCGGTGGCTACCTCGGTGCGCGGTTTGGCTTGAAGGCGACCCTGTTTCTTGGGCTAGCGACACAACTGATCGCACTGAGTATGCTGGCGTTCGCCCCACCCTCACTGCTGGTCGTGCCCTACGTGATGGCAGCGCAGGCGCTGTCGGGTATTGCGAAAGACCTGACCAAGATGTCGTCGAAGAGTGCCGTGAAGCTCGTTGCCGGTGAGGGCGAGGGTCAGCTTTACCGTTGGGTGAGCATCTTAACCGGCTCGAAGAATGCGATTAAGGGGTTAGGCTTCTTCGTCGGTGCGCTGCTGCTCAGCCTGCTCGGTTTCCAGACCGCCCTGCTGGTGCTGGCCGCACTGGTTCTAGCCGCGCTGATCGGTGCCGTTAGCGCCATTAGCGGCGATCTCGGCGTTGCCGATAGGAAAGCCAAGTTCAAGCAGATGTTTTCGCCTAACCGAGCAGTCAATCTACTGGCTGCTGCTCGGATTTTCCTATTTGGTGCGCGTGATGTCTGGTTCGTCGTCGGGTTGCCGGTCTTCTTCATCACAGTGCTCGGCTGGGATTTTTGGCTCGCCGGCGGCTTCATGGCAGCATGGACGATCGGTTACGGCTTTGTGCAAGCGGCTACACCGACTCTCATCCGACGGCGGGTCGCCAATGCCCGCGCACCTGACGGACGTACCGCGATGTGGTTAGCCTTTGCACTCGCTGCCTTTCCGGTCGGTATCGCACTCGCACTTAGCGCCGGTCTTGCCCCCACTCTCGCGGTAGTTGGTGGTCTTCTCGCCTTCGGCATCGTCTTTGCACTGAATTCGGCAGTGCATAGCTACCTTATTCTGGCCTACGCCGACGATGCCAAGGTGGCGATGAATGTTGGTTTTTATTACATGGCGAACGCATTAGGCCGACTAGCCGGCACCGTCTTATCGGGTGTGCTCTACCAATGGGGTATGCAGAGCAGCCTCTATGGCGGCCTAATCGCCTGCCTCTGGGCCTCAGCCGGGTTTGTGTTCTTGGCCGGCCTCCTCTCAATCCGGCTGCCGACGCCGGTACGAGTCGTTACTGGCGAGTGGAAAGTGGCCGGAGAGTAGATCTTGCATGTCCATTCCACCGAGGGTGAAGAGGTGGTATCACGCGTCTCCACCCTCGGCGGCAACCCCAACATTCGCGCTATCGCGCACCAACGCGCAGATACAATCTTCCCACGGCTTTGCAGTGCGAGTACCTTGCTGGCGCAACGCGATCAGCGTGTTGCGTAGCGCATTGAGATCAGTAATTCGCTGCTCGATTGCGGCAATCTGGCGATCAATGGTGGCAAGCATCGCGGCGCACGGCGGTTCGCCGTGATCGTTGAGCGCAAGGATGGCGGCAATGGCTCGCAGTGATAGGCCTAAACTGCGGGCACTGACAATAAAGCGCAGGCGCTCGGTGGTCTCTGGCGTGTAGAGGCGATAGTTATTTTCGGCTCGACGTGGTGGCGGTAAGAGACCGATCTGCTCGTAGTAGCGGATGGTTTTGGCCGGCACACCAGCTTGGCGGGCGAGATCGCTGATACGCATAGTGATGTTCTGTTGCATAATCATTACAAATTATCGGAAAGTCTACCTAAAGCGAGATGATTAAGAAATGTGTTCTCTGTTACTTCACAAACTACAGTAAAGAGATAATGATGACCGAGTAGCGTAGATTGAGTTGCTTTCTGCATAAACTGATTGTAAACAGGAGTGGCACGTTCGTCAAAACTGCCATTGTAGCCTACCTATTGTGCGCCTCTCTCGCCCCTCGCCCTGCTAGGGCGAGAGAGGCTCATTCGTCGTCCCGTGCGTCCTTGCCGCACCCCAGCCCTTGCGGGGGCTTTCACTTACGGATTGCCGATAATGACATACTGTCATCCAGCCACCGACAACCGTCGTGAACTGAACGACTACAGGTGACGGTCACCCTTGAAACCCCCTGCCGAGTATCACCCTCGCGACAACCGTCACAGAAAACACGCCCCACTCTAGCGGTGAACAGTTAAAGTGCTACAACCGTTCGGTTGTGATATTTTAACGATGATATTCAAAAAATCGCATACAATAGCAGATATGAAGAACACCACTGCCGACAAACAGGCTCGCCTGTTCAAAGCGCTGATGCATCCGGTGCGCATCCAAATTCTCGAAATATTGCGCAACGGTGAGGCATGCGTCTGCCATATCGAAGCGATCTTGGGTCTACGGCAAGCGTATGTCTCGCAACAACTGGCAGTCTTACGCAGGGCCGGTTTGATCGGCGACCGGCGTGAGGGGCCGAATATCTATTACCGCATCATCCGCCATGAGGTGCTAGACCTGCTCGATATGGCTCGCGCCCTAGCCGGTGAATCCGAATCGACGTTACCGTTATCGGCAGGGTGTTCATGTCCGCGTTGTGCAACACCTATTGTGCTACTGGAACGAGGAGTGTAATCATGGTCAATGTCAAAGTATTAGGGCCGGGATGTGCAAACTGCCGCAAACTGGAAGAGCGGGTGCGCAATGTGATCCAGAAGCACCAACTGGAGGCGGAGATCGAGAAAGTAACCGATTACGCGCAAATTATGCGCTGGAATGTGATGCGCACGCCGGGATTAGTCGTCAATGATGTATTAGTCGCCGCCGGTCGCATCCCCTCGGAAGAGGAGATTGCCGGCTGGTTGAAGTGATAGTCAGGGAACGATGCGCAGACCTAGCCAGTTTGCACATCTGACCTCAATGTCTGCAAGAACTACATGACCGAATCGGGCAGCATAGCCCGATCTTTCTTTGAACAATATATGCAAAACTTTGCATACTTGTGATGCACGCTGTCAGTGCGAGCTATCGGCGAAAGGCGAAGGCATCTTGTGGGTTTTGTGCTGACAGAGATGCTTACCTGCTCGCACTGCTTCTTTCGATTGGAGGAATTCGATGGAGCAAACACTCACTACCCCCTCACGCCGTTCTTCCACGCAGGCGTGGATCATTGTAATCACTGCTGCCATCGGCTGGCTGATTGCGTATAACCTGATCCAGCCGCTGGCCAACTGGTTGACGTACCACGTCATCGGCCTGAGCGAAGGCTCACACTTGGGCGAGGCGGTTGCCTTCTTTCTGTACGATGTGCCGAAGATCCTTTTACTCTTGAGCGGGATGATCTTTGTTATCAGCACTTTTCGCTCATTCTTCAGCCCCGAGCGTACCCGTGCCTTTCTAGGTGGCAAACGTGAGGGAGTTGGCAATATCCTCGCTGCCGGATTAGGTGTCCTGACGCCATTCTGCTCGTGCTCAGCAGTACCACTCTTTATCGGATTCGTCGAGGCCGGCATCCCGCTTGGTGTGACCTTCTCGTTCCTGATCGCCGCGCCAATGGTGAACGAAGTCGCGCTGGTGATGCTGTTCGGCATGTTTGGTTGGCAGGTAGCGTTGCTCTACCTCGCGGCTGGGATGAGCGTAGCCATTGTGGCCGGGATCATTATTGGGCGGCTCAAGCTAGAACGCTACGTCGAAGAGTTCGTTTGGCAGATCAAAGGCGGCGGCGGTACAGTCGCGCTAGAGAACCCAACGTGGGCCGAGCGGTTTGCCGGTGCGTGGGAGAATACCCGCGAGATTGTGGGCAAAGTGTGGTTATACGTCGTGATCGGGATCGCGATCGGTGCCGGAATTCACGGCTACGTACCAGAGGATGCGCTCGCCGGCATTCTCGGTCGTGAGGCATGGTGGTCGGTACCGGCAGGTGTTGCTTTAGGTGTGCCGCTCTACTCGAATGCGGCCGGCGTTATTCCGGTCGTGCAGGCATTGATGGCAAAGGGTGCGGCCCTAGGGACGGTACTGGCGTTTATGATGGCGGTGGTAGCGCTCAGCTTGCCTGAAATGATTATTCTACGGCGCGTGCTGAAGCCGCAATTGATTGCCGTGTTTGTCGGCGTTGTGGCGAGCGGGATCGTATTGGTAGGGTATTTGTTTAATGTGGTGATGGCGAGCTAGCAGTACAATTGCCCTTCCCCTTGCGGGGAAGGGCATTCTGCTTGTAACGGAATAATACGTACAGTGCGCTTAACGACTCGCACGCAACGATCTGGCTCCTAGAACTACGCTGAAGGAGGCGAAGAAAGGTGCAATGATGGGTATTGCCCCGATTCACACAATGAGCAATCAGCTACGGATAGCAATGAGATGCTATACCTCCGACAAGATGTTACAACGATCCCTCAAGCCACTTGTACAGCAGAGCGAGGCTAGCGATGTTCTATCTCATCCTGACCATACTGTTGTTTGGATTGTCGTTTCTATCAGGAATGATGGGTCTCGGTGTAGCATTTGTCGCCACACCGGTTCTTGGCCTCTTTGGGCTTGAACTCAAGCACGAAATTATGCCGCTCTCACTGTGGCTCAACGGCATCACTGCCATTGCCAGCGCAGTTACCCTAGCGCGCAAAGGGATGGTCGATTGGCGCACTGCTCTTCCGTTATTGATCATTACCACCATTGTTGCACCAATCGGGGTATGGCTCTTACAATTTGTCCCGACAACCACCATCTGGTGGATCTATGTCGGGGTACTAGTGTTCCTCGCCTACCGCATGGCCTTTCCACCGACACAAGACGACAGCCAACCACGCGCTATTAGTGATGCGACACGGGTCAAGGCCGGATTCGCAAGCGCTGTCATCGGGGTCTTCGCTGGCTTTTTGGGGGTCGGTCCCGGTTTTCTCATGATGCCGACACTGGTGCTGCTGGGTTACACTGCCCGCATCGCTGCGGCAACCAACGCGGTAATTGTCACTCTACCCTCCTTTTCAGCGTTTGCAACCCATTTGCTTGACGCTCGGTTTGACTGGCTGCTGTTAATCTTGACCTCTATCTCGGCTTTACTCGGAGCGCAAGCTGGCGCTGCATTTATGGCGCGGCGGGTTAAAAGTCTGACCTTGACTCGCATCTTTGCTGCGGCACTGATTGCGTTGGCGTTGCAGCGAGCGTGGTTGTTGGTCGTGGGGTAGGGGCGCAGCAGTACTGTACCTTCTACGATGGAGGTATCACCCACCGTGGCCCGGCCCACACCATCACCGCCATCCCGATCAACTCGACCAACGACTGCACCACAATCACGAGTGCCGCCACTTCCCAGCCCGGTGGCAAACTGAGCGCTAGCGGAAGCACAACAAACGAGTTACGGGTGCTGAAACTGAACAGCAGCACCCGGCCTGACCGAGTCGGTAAGCGGCCTAGCCGGTGCAATAGGTAGGCTAGCAGCGTCGCGATGAAGAGAAAGACAACGAATACCGGTGTCACCACCGGGACAACCGCGAGCGCCGCCATTGCCGCTTGAGCCTGCGATACCGCAATTGCACCCACTACCAATGCTAGCAGGGGCACAGTCAGCCCAGCACTTCGTTGCCGCCACACCTGTCGCTCTGGCCGGGCTTCGAGCCAGCGCTCACCACTAATCGCAACGAGTAGCGGAACCAAGATAATCAGTAGCGCCGGCCAAATATTTAAGCCGGCAATCACATCGAGTGTCGTCAGATCAAGCATGAGCCAGAGATACAACGGTAAAAGAACCCCTTGCCCAATCAGCAACAGCGGTGTGACCGCCAATGCCCGCGCGGTGTCACCGCCGCCAAGATGGCAAAAGGCGATAAACCAGTCGGTACAGGGCACTACCAAGACGAGTGCTACCCCTAGCCGCAACGCCGGCTCAGGCGGCAACCAGTGGAGGAGTAACCAGACGATACCCGGAATGAGCACAAAATTGCCAACAAATAATAGGATCACCAATCGCCGGTCAACTAACGCCTCGCGCAGGTGCAGCAGCGGGATCTGGAGGAAGGTGACGGTGAGCAATAGAGCCAAGATCGGCCAGAGCGCTTGATCCGCGATGGGAGCTAAGATAGGCCAACGTTGACCAATAGCAAGCCCAGCGGCGATGGCAATAAGGTAGATGGTAGCTTGATAGCGTTCAAGACGAGAGACTGTCACGATGGCATACTCCACGCTTCAGGGTAGACAACGATGCAACTGCATGTGAGCGATTTGCCGTGCAGCATATCTTAACCTTCACTATCAGTTGCGAACTTTTTTTAATGCGACCCAACCGCGCATGGTACGATCCTTTTGTCACAAAGAATATAGGTAGGGTTCGTGCTAGCCGGCAGAACACGATCACCTTTCCCTTTGTGACACTCTCAGGCAGCAGACAGACCAATTTGAGGATGCTATGGCGCAGCGTCTTAGTCTCATCATTCTCACTATCTTTCTTCTCGGCGCATGCAGCGTCTCAACAACGCCAGCGCCAATGATCCGGCTCAACGATTTGCAGCCATTGCCAATGCCGACACCGGTGACGTCACCGCCGCTCCGCGTATCGGTGGCGTCGGTCATCTCACCACAAGGTACAGTGCAAAGCTATCAACCCCTACTCGACTATCTCAGTGCGAAGCTTGGCCGGCAAGTGGTGCTCGTGCAACGTCGCACCTACAGCGAAACCAATGAACTGATCGGGAGCAACGAGGTCGATGTTGCCTTCGTTTGCACCAGCGCCTATATCGATGGCCGCGACCGCTATGGGATGAGCTTACTGGTAGCGCCACAAGTTAATGAGGCGACAACATATCACTCTCTCTTGATTGTACCAGCAACTAGTCCGGCACAGACGATGGCCGATTTGCGTGGGAAGGTGTTTGCCTTCACTGATCCGACTTCATTTAGCGGACGGGTTTACCCCACCGTGTTGGTGAATGAGTTAGGTGACGAACCAGAAACATTTTTTCACGATATTTTCTTTACCTACACCCACGATAAAGCGATTGAAGCAGTGGCAAACGGACTAGCTGACGGTGCAGCGGTTGATAGTCTTGTGTTCGAGTTTGCGTTAGCGCGTGACCCAGAATTGGCGACGAAAGTGAAGGTCATTCACACCTCGCCGCCGTTTGGCATTCCGCCGGTTGTGGTCGGGCCGGGTGTACGCCCACAGTTACGTGCCGAATTGCAGAACATTTTTCTCGGCATGGCTGATGATCCATTGCCGCTGGCGCAGAAGGCGTTGACGGCGCTGGGCGTTGACCGGTTTGTAATGATTGATGATGTGGCTTATGCCAGCGCACGGCTTGTACGGTCACGAGTAAGTCGGTTGTCGCCATGAACACAGTGCATGGACAACATTGGCTGCGACGATGGGCTGCGGTCATCTGGCAAGTGATTGGCGCAGTCAACATTCGAGCGAAGATTCTTGGCATTGTGCTAGGGTTGGTGGTGCTGATAGGAGTAGCAGCAACGATTGAAGTGCGGCTGTTACTCGAACAAACGCTTACCAACCAAGCCTACGAACACTCGGTTGCAGTTGCGCGTGATATGGCAGCCCGCGCGACCGATCTCACCTTAATGCGTGATTACTACGGCTTGTTTCGTCTCTTGCGCGACACGCAAGCTAATAACCCCGACCTCCGCTATGCCTTCGTGATCGACTCGGAAGGCACGATCATTGCTCATACATTCGGCACCGGCTTCCCCGTAGGCTTGCGCGATGCCAACACGGTGACAGCGAATGAACATCACCGCAGTGTGCTATTAACCACCGATGAAGGCGATATTTGGGATATTGCCGTGCCGATCTTCGATGGGCGGGCCGGTATCGCTCGTGTTGGTTTATCGTTAGCAACCCGTGAGCAAACAGTTGCCGCCGTGACCGGTCAGTTGCTCATCACAACCATTATGGCAGCGGCGGTTGGGATCACGGCTGCCGCCTTGCTAACGTGGATCCTTACCCGTCCAATTTTACAATTAGTGGAGTTGACCAAAGCGGTAGCCAGCGGCGATTTTAGTCGGCGCGCCCAACGTTGGGCGAACGATGAAATTGGCAAGCTGACCGATGCGTTCAATGCGATGAGTGAAGCGCTAGCACAGGCCGAACGTGAACGCGCCGAACGCGAGCAGATGCGAGCACAGTATGTGACCCAGATTATTACCGCCCAAGAAGAGGAGCGAAAGCGAATTGCCCGCGAACTCCACGACAGCACAAGCCAAGCCCTCACTTCTCTCCTGATTGGTTTGCGTTCACTTGCCGACCGCCATCATTCACCTGAACTGCGTCGGCAGGTTGATGATCTGCGTGGGATTGTCGGGCAGGTGTTACATGACTTGCACGCACTCGCCCGCCAATTGCGACCTAGCGTGCTCGACGATTTAGGGTTAGCTGCTGCCATTCAACGCTACGTTGCCGATTGCCGCGCTCGGAGCGGATTGACGATTGATTTGGCCATGCCCGACTTGACCGATGAACGGCTTGATCCGGCGCTCGAAACTGCACTCTACCGGATTGTGCAAGAAGCGCTGACCAACGTCATCCGTCATGCTCACGCGACAACGGCCAGCGTGGTGATTGAGCGGCGGAATGGCCACTTACGTGCCATTATTGAGGATAATGGCTGTGGCTTTGATCCGGCTAGCCTCAGCGGTGATGGTCATCTCGGCTTGAATGGAATCCGCGAGCGGGCAGCATTGTTGAACGGTCAGTTGATCATTGAGTCAGCACCCGGTAGTGGTACAACTCTTTATGTCGAATTTCCCCTGCCAGCAACAAATGAGGAGCGTCATGAGCAGCATTCTGTTGGTCGATGATCACGCAGTCTTGCGTGCCGGATTACGCTTGTTGCTCGAATCTCAACCTGATATGGTTGTGGTTGGTGAAGCGGAAGACGCACGCACTGCGATTACGCAGGCAACGACTCTCCAACCTGACCTTATCCTCCTTGATCTGAGCTTGACCAACAGTAGTGGCCTTGCTGCCATTCAATCGTTGCGAGCGGCTGCGCCACAGGCTCGTATTCTTGTATTGACAATGCACGACGACGAGGGCTACGTGCGACAAGCACTGGCTGCCGGTGCGCATGGGTATGTTTTAAAGCGTGCTGCTGACGCTGAGTTGATTGCAGCGATTCGCGCAGTATTACGCGGCGAGCTGTATATCCATCCCGCCCTCACCCGTCGCTTGCTCGAGGATATCTTGCCACAACCACAACCGACTAATCCATGGGAAAGCCTGAGCGAGCGCGAGCGAGAGGTATTGGTATTGGTTGCACGTGGCTACACCGCAGCCGAAATTGCCAGCCAGTTGAACCTCAGCCCCAAAACGGTCGAAACCTACCGTACCCGCGGTATGGAAAAGCTCGGCCTCCGCTCACGAGCTGCGCTTGTCCAGTTTGCGCTCGACCACAACTTGCTCGCCCCCACATAACCTATCTTACAGCCGGTCAATCCATCGGCAACGAACGGATGCGCTGAAAGACTGTTCATTCGTTCCGGTTATGCATACTTACCGCCCGCCCGTGCAGGTCGTCGGACATGCGAGCGGGCGATAAGCCGCGATTCGTCCATTCATTATCGCGATGTCTCACCGTTGTCGGGAAAATCCTGACAACGACCCTGACAGTACCACATTTTTCCTGCTACCGCTAGCACAAGAAACGTCATACAGTACGGTTAGCGGTAATCTGCGAGTGACGAGGAGCGTAGCCTATGTCTCGACAACCCACTATTCCGCTCACCCCGGTCAGTCGGCGTGGCTTGCTTGGCGCGCTGGTGGCTGGCGCTGGTGCGCTGGCAGCAGCTTCGGTGCAAGCAAGCATCCCAGCCGCAACCGGGAAATCGAACGAATCGATCGACGTTTTAACTCCCGAAGAGGCATTGGCAGCGTATGAGGCCGAAATTGCCCGGTTGCGGGCTGCAAACATCAACGGGACACCGGTCGATCTCCTCGAACGGATGCGCACTGATTTGTTGCGCGCCCTCACTAAGCCGGTCAATGAACGACGCTGGGTGATGGTAATTGACCTGCGTGCCTGCGTTGGCTGTCACGGCTGCACGATTGCCTGCGTCGCTGAAAACAAACTACCTCCCGGCGTAGTCTATCGCCCCGTGCTGGAAGAAGAGATCGGACGGTATCCCAATGTAAGCCGCCGTTTTATCCCTCGACCATGCATGCAGTGTGATAATCCACCCTGCACAAGCGTTTGCCCTGTTTCGGCCACATACACGAACGAGCATGGCGTCGTTGCGGTTGATTATGAGCAGTGCATCGGCTGTCGCGCCTGCATCGCCGCTTGCCCTTACGGTGCTCGAACCTTCGACTTTGGCTATACCTACACTGCCAATACGACTACCTCCGGCGTAATGTTTGGGGCCGAGCAAGCAGTGAGCTACGAGCAGGTGATCACGTTTGAGTACGGGAAACTGCACGCTCGTCACGACGCACACGATTCGCCAGTGGGCAATGTGCGCAAATGCCACTTCTGTATGCATCGCGTGCTGAATGGTGAATTACCGGCTTGTGTAACGACGTGTATCGGGCGGGCAACCTTCTTTGGCGACGCGAACGATCCCGAAAGCCTCGTCAGCGAATTGATCGCAAAGCCGAATGTGATGCGGTTGAAAGAAGAACTTGGTACTGAGCCGCGTGTGTATTATTTGCAGTGAGGAGCAGACCTATGCTAAAACGACTCCTCTATGTGGTTGGCTCCCTTGGCCTGCTCATCGGCATGTGGGGATTGTACGATCGGTTTGTCTATGGACATATGAACGCCAACTACGGCTCGTATGTGGTATGGGGGCTGTGGGTGGCACTCTATATGTTTTTTGCCGGCGTTGCCACCGGCGGCTTTATGCTGGCGACCCTCGATCTGTTGTTTGAATTGCCATTATTCCGTGGCAGTGGCCGGATGGCCCTGTGGGGATCATTGGTCACCCTGCCGGCCGGTCTAGCTGCTATCGGTCTCGATCTTGGTCATATGACGCGGATTTGGAAAGTCTACCTCCAGCCCAATTTTGGGGCAGTAATGGCGCAACTGGTCTGGGGGTATACAATCTTTCTCATCATCATCATCGTCAGCCTCTGGCTCAGCTTCCGCCCCCAACCCTCACGCTGGCTGAAGCCGATCATGGTCGTTGGTCTCGTGTTAGCAATTTTTCTCAGCGGTGGTATCGGAGCATTGCTTGGTGTCAACCAGAACCGGGTAAGCTGGCATGTCAGCAACTTGCCGGCCCAATTTCCTGTCTTTAACCTCACCTCTGGCGTTGCCCTGATGCTGATCGCCATCGGCTGGTTTGGCCCGGTACACGATCCGCGCCGTTCGCAACAGTTGCATGTATTGGGGTTAGGGCTGGTGGTGCTGCTACTGGTCAAAGGGTACTATCTGTGGACTGATGTCTCGCAGGCGCTTTACCAGAATAGCAGTCACGGCGCCGAGGCAATCAATCTGGTGCTGTTTGGCCCCTACGGTTGGGCCTTCTGGTTGCTGCAAATCGGTCTTGGTATGCTACTGCCACTGATCGTCTTAACGACGCCGATACGGAACAACGGCTTTGCTGCCGGGCTGATGGGCGTCTGTGTCTTGCTCGGCTTGGCCGTAGCCCGCGCTAACATTATCTTCCCGGCTCTCTCCCTCCCCGAACTGCGAGGTCTAGGTGAAGCCTTCCACGGCCCGCACCTGAGCTTTACTTATAGCCCAAGCCTGATGGAATGGGCAGTGACCGCTGGCATTGTCGGTGCCGCTACCATTGGCTTCGTTATAGGTGCCGATCGCTTACCACTCTTTAGCCGTCCGGTCAAATCTGCCGGTGCAGCCGATTAGTCATAGCGCAAGAACACCTGCGATACGACAGGAGTGTTGATATGAAACGACAGCACGACACCTCAACGCCTACTGGATCGAGCATGAGCCGGCGCGATTTCCTCAAGGTTTCGGCGTTACTCGGCGGCAGCGCTGCTTTGGCCGGCTGCGGCCCGCTCGCGAGCCTCTCGCGCGGTGAACCGATCGATCTGCCGCTGGTCGATGCCGCTAACTCGATCCAAACCGTTTGTTTGCAGTGCAATACCGGCTGTGGCCTCAAGGTCAAGTTGCTCGATGGTGTGGCCGCTAAACTTGAAGGCAATCCCTACAGCCCTTGGACAATGGAGCCGCCGTTGCCCTATACAACCCCGATTAGCGCTAGCGGGCCAATTGATGGTGCGCTCTGCCCGAAAGGACAGGCCGGTATCCAGACCGCCTACGATCCGTACCGCTTGACAAAAGTGCTCAAGCGCAAACCGGGGACACCACGCGGAGCCGGTCAATGGATTACAATTGACTTTGAGCAGGCGATTACCGAGATCGTCGAAGGCGGCGATCTGTTTGGTGAAGGGCCGGTCGAAGGGTTACGCGCACTGTATGCGCTCAAAGATGCAAAGCTGGCCAAAGCGATGGCCGCCGCAGTGAACAATATTCTCGCTGCTAAGCCCGAAGAGAAGCCCGCACTAGTCGAGCAGTTCAAGCGTGACTTTGCCGAGCATCTCGATGTATTGATCGACCCCGATCATCCTGATTTAGGGCCAAAGAATAACCAATTCGCCTTCATTTGGGGACGCTTGAAGAACGGACGTGGTGACTTAGTGCAGCGGTTCGTCAAGAGTGGCTTTGGCTCGGTCAATGCCAACGGCCACACGACGGTTTGCCAAGGTTCGCTCTACTTCACTGGTAAGGCTATGAGCGAACAGTTTGATCCGGCAACCGGTAAATTCACCGGTGGTCAAAAGTTCTACTGGCAAGCCGATTTGGGGAATGCTGAGTTTGTGATCTTTGTCGGCACTAATCACTTCGAGGCCAATTATGGCCCGACGCCACAATCACCCCGTATCACGCAAGGTGTGATTAACAACCGCATGCGGTACGTCGTCCTCGATCCACGCCTGAGCAAACTGGCGAGTAAAGCGTGGAAGTGGTTCCCGATTAAGCCGGGAACCGACGCCGCCTTCGCGATGGGGATGATCCGCTGGATCATTGAGCAACAGCGCTATAACGCCACCTTCCTCGCCGCTGCTAACAGAGCTGCCGCTACTGCCATTGGCGAACCGAGCTGGACGAACGCAACGTGGTTGGTCAAGATCAAAGACGGTACACCGGGCAAGTTCCTCCGCGCCAGTGAAATCGGTTTGACAACCGTCGTCGAAACGACCGATGCCGAAGGGAAGAAGACGAAACAGTACGTCACTACCGATGGCACCAACTTCGCCTTCGATCCTTTCGTCGCGCTAGTCAACGGTACACCAACCCCGATCGATCCGAACAACCCCGAAGCTGTGCCGGTGATGGGTGATCTGCTGGTGAATACCGAGATTAACGGAATTCAGGTCAAGAGTGGCTTGCAGATTATCTATGAAGCAGCCAGCGTGCATACGATCGCGGAGTGGGCGGCGATCGCCGATGTAACGGAAGAAGATATTATCGTTATCGCACGCGAATTTACCAGTCACGGCACCCGTGCCGTCGCCGACATCCACCGCGGGGCATCGCAACATACCAACGGCTTCTACACCAATTTCGCCTTCTACACCTTGAATGCACTCATTGGCAATTTTGACCATCGTGGTGGTCTGATCAAGCCTACCACCTATGACCGACTAGGTAGCAAGGCGAAAGGCCCATTCCTGATCGAAAAGATGAACAATGGCGCCAACGTGCCATTCGGCATTGACCTGCTGCGCACCAACACCGCTTACGAGAAATCGACGCTGTTTAACGGCTATCCGGCACGGCGACCATGGTTCCCGCTCGCGACCGATGTCTATCAGGAAGATGTGCCCTCGATGGGTGACATGTACCCATACCAGATTAAGGTCGCAATGTTCTATATGTCGGCGATCAACTATGCACTGCCGGCGGCACAGACGGTGATCGAGATACTGGCCGACCCCAAGAAGATCCCGCTCATTATCACGAGTGATATTATGGTCGGTGAAACCAGCACCTACGCCGATTACATCTTCCCCGACCTGAGCTTCCTCGAACGCTGGGAATTCCACGGATCGCATCCGAGCGTCCCGTGGAAAGTAGAAAACATTCGCCAGCCGGCGATGAGCCTGCCTCACTGGCCGACTGTCAAGGTCTTCGGCGAAGAGATTCCACTTAGCTTCGAGGCACTCGTGCTCGCTATCGCCGAGCGACTTGACCTGCCCGGCTTCGGGCCTAACGGCTTCGGCGAAGGCATTCCCTTTACCCGGCCCGAACATCTGTATCTCAAACTGGCGGCAAATATCGCTTTCGGCGAAAAGGAAGATGGTAGCGACGGCGTCCCACCGGCTGATGATGACGAGCTGGAAATCTTCCGACAAGCCCGCCGCTTCCTACCGCCAAGCGTGTTCGACGAAGCCAAGTGGCGCGCAGCAGTGGGAGACAACGAGCAACTCTGGCGGCAAACCGTTTACGTCCTTAACCGTGGCGGACGCTATCAAGCTTACGAGAAGGGTTGGAAGGGTCATTTGGCAGGCAATCCATACGCCAAACAGATCAACCTCTACCAAGAAAAGACGGCCAGTGCCATTAACTCGATGACCGGTAAACATCTGCTTGGATATCCCACCTACATTCCCGCCGGGCTAGCCGCCGACGGTACGCCAATTGTTGACGAGGGCTATGATCTGCACCTGATCACCTACAAAGAAGTAATGATGGCCAAGGCGCGCGGCATCGCTGATTACTGGCTACTCGCACTGATGCCGGAAAATGCGATCTTGATGAACCGCATCGATGCCGAACGGCTCGGTCTGCGCACCGGTGACCGCGTGCGAATCAGCTCGGCCAGCAACCCTGAAGGTGTCTGGGATCTGCAGAATGGCACGCGCAAGCCGATGATCGGCAAGGTGAAGGTGATCGAGGGCATCCGCCCCGGTGTGATCGCGTTTCCACTTGGCTGGGGTCATTTTGCTAGTGGCGCCAGTGAAATTGTGATTGATGGTGTTACCATTCCGGCAGACCCACGTCGTGCTACCGGTGTGCATGCCAACGCTGCAATGCGGGTCGATCCGGTGCTAAAGAATGTAACGTTGAGCGATTTGGTCGGTGGGAGTGCGGTGTTCTACGACTCGAAGGTGAAACTCGAAAAGGTAGGCTAAACGCCAATCCCGCTACCAATCCGAGAGGGGACATAGCAGTGCTATGCCCCCTCTATGTTCTGCCGCTATTACAACATCAGTATTCAGCCAGTGATTGTCTATCCATACCCTAGCAAACCTACAAGCATAATCTGGTATGATACAGACATAGCACACTTCTGTACCGCATCGAGCGCAATACCACCGGGAGGATAGGCAGTGTCGGTTGATGAGCAGTTTGACACCACTTCATTACAATGGCTTATCGCACCTGAACCGCTCGCCGAATTGCTGCGCCGTTCATCGGCAATGCATCGGCACCTGTGCCCACGACAAGTACTCGGCGCACGGATGGGCATGTACGCTGGTGAGCTGCTGGGGTTGAAGCTACCGCAAACTAACAAACGGCTGTATGTCTTTGTTGAGACCGACGGCTGTTTTGCCGATGGCGTAAGTGTTGCCACCGGCTGCTGGTTAGGACGGCGAACCATGCGGCTGATCGACGAGGGGAAAGTCGCAGCTACGTTTGTTGATACGCTCACCGGCCAAGCGTGGCGACTGGTGCCAAAACCCAACTCACGAGAGTTAGCTCATCAGTATGCACCCGAAGCTCGCAGCCGCTGGCATGCCTACTTGATCGCATACCAATTGATGCCGGTAACCGACCTGCTCGTGGCCCAACCGGTCACATTAACGGTTGATTTGAAAGCAATAATCAGCCGTAACGGCATCCGTACCACATGTGAGCGTTGCGGCGAGGAAATTATTAATGCCCGTGAGGTCATTTACGATGGGCAAGTAGTATGTCGCACCTGTGCGGGGGATAGATACTACGTTGTGCGCCACGGGTAACCCGTGGCGCCGAACATCAAGCACGAGTTAGTACCCGCAGGTACCGCACCCACCACCCACCGGTGCGTCATCGTCATCCTCGCTGTAATCAGTATCACGGGCACGGAACGAATGGCCGCAACCGCACGATGATACCGCATTCGGATTATCAATCTTGAAGCCGCCACCCATTAGCGTGTCGACAAAATCGATCGACGCGCCCATCAAATAGTTGGCGCTAATCGGATCGACCAACACGCGCAGATTGCCGGCGTAGAACTCGTTATCACCCTCGCGCACCTCATCATCGAATGTCATGCCGTACTGGAGGCCCGAACAACCACCGCCGGCGACAAAGACGCGCAGGGCATAACCCTCAAGTTGCTTCTCTTGCATCATCTTGAGCAAGCGAGTAGAAGCCGCTTCGCTGATCATTAACAGCGGTTGGGGGGTGGCCGATTGCACACCAATCTGATCGACACCAATCATCGTCATGGACGAACTCCTTGACCGTACTACGTAGCCGCCAGAGCGGCTATCTCCTTCGATAGATGAAGTATACACCATGTCAGCGCAAATTGCTAGTCGCAGCTTTCGTAAACCAGCTCCTTACCCAAGGATCAGCCGGTCAGCCACCATCACTGCGAACAGCAGCGCCAAATAGAGCAACGAATACTTGTACAAGCCCCAAATTGCCGCCTGATCACCTACCTTCCACACGGCCCACGCATCGCGCAGGAAGCGGAAACCGAACAGCAAGGCACCGACGAGGTATATCCAGCTCATTGCTCCAATCGCCACTGGCAATAGCGATACTGCTAGCATAATCGCCGAATAGACCAAAATCTGCCAGCGCGTCTCAGCTTCACCGGCTACCACCGGTAACATCGGTACACCGGCACGAGCGTAATCTTTCTGCTTCACCAGTGCCAAAGCCCAAAAGTGCGGTGGCGTCCAGTAGAAGATGATGGCAAACAAGACCACCGCCATCAGGCTGATCGAACCGGTCACCGCCGTCCATCCCACCAGCGGCGGGATCGCGCCGGCACCACCGCCGATAATGATGTTCTGCCACGTGCTGCGCTTAAGCACACCGGTGTAGAAATAGGCGTAGTAGATGATACCAAGAAAAGCGAAAAAGGCGGCCAACGGGGTCGTGAAGACCCAGAGCACAATGATCGACAATACACTGAGGATCACGCCAAAGATGAACGCAGCCCGTGCTGAGATCCGTCCGCTTGGCACCGGTCGGCGGCTCGTGCGACCCATATTGATATCAATGTCGCTATCAAAAGCACAGTTAATTGCGCCAGCCCCGCCCGCCGCCAAATAGCCGCCAATCATCGTCCACAACACCAGCCACCACGATGGCAATCCGGCTTCGGTGATAAACATCGTGGTCAACGTCGTCACCAGCAACAGCGAGATGACCTTGGGCTTAGTCAGGCTGATATAATCGGCCACCACCTCGCGCCATTTCGGTGTGGGACGAGCCACGGCGGTCGTGGTGGTGAAGGTGAGCGGCGCGCGCTGCAATATGACAATTGCTGCCAACGCGCCGGCCCAGAGCAGGGTTGCGGCAGTTAGGCTGAGCAAATGGCCGCCGGTGGGTAGGAACAAACCGGCTAGCGCCACGAGGGCCAGCACCGGCAAGAGCGGGCTATAGCGCGGCAAGGCCAGCGCCACTACCGACGTTTGTGCAGCCGGGTGCAACCGCCAGCGCGCCTCCACCGCCATCCACCCGGTTAACGCTGCCGCAAAGCTCAATGCACCCATGCTATTGGCCGGCAAAGCCGCTGCCATCTCGATCGCCGGGGCCACACTGCGCGCCCCAATCGCTAATGCCGCCACACCAGCCGCCGCTGCCCCCCACGACGCTAACCCGCGCAAGCGACGCTGGGTCTGCGCCGCCCGTCCGGCCAGCCGATCCGTCGCCGGCTGGGCCGGAATGACTACCAACAAAAAGGTGAGCGTCTGCGCGCCGAACGCTAGCAGCGCGCCAGTGAGGTGCCAAACATCGGCCACCATCGCCGGCATACCCCAAACCAGCAATGCGCCGGCCAATGCCTGCAACATAAAGAGCGCCAATGCGCCCAACGCCGTCCAACGCGGCGCGCCCTGCGTCTCTGGCGCGCGCCACACCATCCATGTGCTGGCAATCACGGCCAGTAACGCGAGCGAGACAATGAGACGGTGACC
Source organism: uncultured Chloroflexus sp. (assembly GCF_938091255.1). Taxonomy (NCBI): domain Bacteria; kingdom Bacillati; phylum Chloroflexota; class Chloroflexia; order Chloroflexales; family Chloroflexaceae; genus Chloroflexus; species uncultured Chloroflexus sp. Next base: position 19,258 of record NZ_CALLJH010000006.1, on the reverse strand, counting down.
GAGCGAAATCCACACGAGCGGGTTCGCTTCGCTGCTCAGCGCGTCAAGGCACAACGGCCACGATGGACAAGCTGTTGCGCTGGCCGAGATTGTCACCAGCGCACCGGAAACAATGGTTGCCAACGTCAAGAGTAATCCAATCACCAAGATTCGCGCGAGATGACGAGCCGCCATATCGATCCTCGCTATGCTCCAATAAGAGAATGCTGTAAAGGATTATTCGGTTTTGTTGATATTCGCTACGGTAACGCCGCATACGCCGCCACAAACAACGCTAGCGTCCCCAACGCGGTCACCAGCGTCCAGCCGAGATCGGCCCGGCCATCGCTGCGCGGCACATTGGCCGGCGCCGCCGAAGGTTGGCGATACAAGCGCCACGCCGCCACGATCAGGGGAACTTGCCCGCCAACTGCAATCACCGCCGCGATCCAGAAAATAAACCATGCTAACATTGTAACCCTCAACCAATGATATTTCGTGGATTCTTTCACGAGAATGACACTGGCGGAATTATACCATGCGTCTGCGCACCCAACAATGAACGTTTTGACACTGAAGCGGATTTTAAGGCGCTGTGATGCAGTTTTCTTGGTTGAGATCCGTTAACTATCAGTCTGGTAGCCCGGCGTTACGGCGCGTCAGCAAGCTGCACACTGATGTAAGGTTAGCAGAGGGCAGCAAGGGCAGGAATCATGAAGAGCGGTATATTGCGCGAGAATGCGAGCGCTCGCATCGAACCCCACCAAGTTGTGTTAGAATAATGCACGGATGTTCGTATTATTTCATCGCCAGAAACACGAAACCCTCTGGCATCTGCCAGCGGGTCTCGTGTGGGGGGGGTGTTTGTATTATAACCGTTCTTTTACTTTCTCACAACCCCCCAACGGTACTACCTTTTCATCATTTTGAGTAGTACCTTTGGCGGATTTCTCTTATGACCATGGAGCTACCGATGAGCCAACTAGATGTAGCGCAGCGCATTGCTGAGCTGCGCGCGTTGATTCGCCGCTACGATTACCACTATTACGTCCTCGATGATCCGATTGTGAGTGATGCCGAGTACGATGCACTGATGGCCGAATTGCGCGCGCTCGAAGCGGCCCATCCTGAATTGATCACGCCCGATTCACCGACCCAGCGCGTGAGTGGCACGGCGGCCAGCCAGTTTGCCAAAGTGCAGCATCCCCAGCCGATGTTATCGCTTGGCAACGCCTTTACCACCACCGATTTACTGGCATGGCGCGATCGGGTGCTGCGGCTGCTCGGTAACGATGCCGCGATCGCATATGTGGTCGAGCCCAAGATCGATGGCTTGGCGATTGCACTGACCTATCGCGATGGCCGCTTCGTGCAAGGTGCTACTCGCGGCGATGGCGAGGTTGGCGAGGATGTGACCGCTAATCTACGCACGATCGGGAGCATTCCGCTCACATTGCACCCGCTTGATGGCATACGCGACCCTGATCTGCCGGCGGATCTACCTTCGCTCATTGAAGTGCGCGGCGAGGTCTACATGCGCACTGCAGATTTTGAGGCGCTGAATGACCGGCTCGCCGCTGCTGGCGAGCGGATTTTCGCCAACCCGCGCAATGCCGCCGCCGGCTCGCTTCGCCAGAAAGACCCCGCCATTACCGCTGCCCGCCCGCTGCGCTTTTTTGCCTACGGCGTCGGCCCGGTCGAGGGCGTGACTCTGACCAGCCAATGGCAGACGCTGCGCTATCTACGCACCCTCGGTTTTCCGGTCAATCAAGATGCGCGCCGCTTTACCGATTTCGCTGAGGTGCTCGCTTATTGTGAAGAGTGGATGGCCCGGCGCGATTCGTTGCCCTATGAAGCCGACGGGATGGTGATCAAGATCGACGATTTTGCCCAGCAGAACGAACTCGGTGTGGTGGGGCGCGATCCGCGCTGGGCGATTGCCTTGAAGTTTCCGGCCCGCGAGGCGATCACGCGCTTGCTCGATATTACCGTCAATGTGGGCCGCACTGGCGTAGTGACGCCAAATGCTGAATTAGAACCGGTGCAGATCGGCGGGGTGACGGTGCGTAACGCCAGTCTGCATAACGCCGATTATATTGCCCAGCGCGATATTCGGATCGGCGATTATGTGATTGTGAAGCGGGCCGGCGATGTCATTCCTTACGTGGTCGGGCCAGTCGTTGCTCGCCGCGATGGCAGCGAACGGCTATGGCAGTTCCCCACCCATTGCCCGGCTTGCGGCTCGCCACTCGAACGAGAACCCGGCGAGGCGGCATGGCGCTGCAATAACTTTAGTATCTGCCCAGCCCAATTGGTGCGCCGAGTTGAGCATTTTGTCAGCCGGGGCGCGCTCGATATCGTGGGCATGGGCGAAAAGCAGGCCGAACTCTTTGTGCAGCTCGGTTTGGTGCGCGATGTGGCCGATTTGTTTTATCTCAAAGCTGAACAGCTTGAAGGGCTAGAGGGTTTTGGTTCGAAGCGGATCGCCAATTTGCTAGCCGCCATTGATGCTGCCCGCCACCGCCCGCTTGACCGGCTTATCGTTGGTTTGGGTATTCGCTATGTTGGCACTGTGGCGGCGCAAGCCTTGGTGAACGCGCTTGGTTCGCTCAGCGCGATCATGAATGCCCGCCAAGAGGAGCTTGAGCAGATTCCCGGTATTGGCCCGGTGGTGGCGGCGAGTATTGTCGATTTCTTCGCCCGGCCCGAAAATCGAGCGTTGATCGAGAAGCTGCGCGCCGCCGGCGTGGAGATGGATGGCGGCGCCCAACGCGAACGCCAGAGCGATGCGCTCGCCGGCAAGACGTTTGTGCTCACCGGCACATTGCCTTCACTGACTCGCGAGCAGGCCAGCGAGTTGATTGTTTCCCACGGCGGCAAAGTGACCGATAGCGTGAGCAAAAAGACGAGCTATGTGGTCGCGGGAGCTAATGCCGGCAGCAAGCTGGCTAAAGCGCAGCAGCTTGGCATCCCGGTGCTCGATGAAGCTGGGTTGTTGGCGTTGATTGGTGAAAGGTGATAAGCGATGAGCGTAAGGGCAGGTTTGAAATCCGCCCTTACGATCCACTGCGACCTACCAGCTACCTTGCCGATCCATCCGGATCATCCACTGGGCCGGATTGCGGATCTCGTCAAGCGTTGGTAGATTCTCTGGTCGTTCCCATACCCGGCTGGCAAACGCAATCCCACGAGCAGAAACTACTGCATTGACAAAGGCTTCACCCTGCTGATATTGTGCCAGCTTCAGATCGAGACCAGTCAATCGAAAGACCATCTGATCAAGCAGTGTGCGCTGACGTTGGCGTTGAGCAATCTGCTGTTCGATCTGGCTGAAGCTGGGCAAGAGCCGGCGCCCAACCGCGTTCATCACATGGTTGCCATAGCCCTCAATAATCGACATCAGCGCCTGAATCCGGTCAAAGACCGCTCGCTGCTCAGGCGTCAGCACCGTCTCGAGCCAGTGCTGGCCGCTGCCGATCCCTTGCAGCAGCCGTGTAAGCATATCGACCAGACTGTTACCGCTGCTCAGCATTTGCCCGCTAATGAAAGCAAAATTCTGTTCGAGCAGTTCGCGAAAGTAGCTACGCACCCACGGATACGCCTCGAACTCGAAGGCATGGGTCATTTCGTGCAACGTGATCCAGAGCCGGAAATCCTCGTCGCTCAGACCGAGTTGCTGCTGCACGCGGGCAATATTCGGCTCGACAAAGTAGAGCGCGCCGCCGGTCGCTTCCGCTGAGAGCAGGCTCAGATCGTACTGGCCAAGCACGCGCTGGGCCAAGTAGCCCAATAAGCCGCCGATCTGCACCCCTAGCAGCTTGCTGCTTACATTATTCACAACCATCCCCAGCGCGCCGCGCCCGCCGCCGTTCTTCTCGTACAGCTCTTCGATCGGGCGGAAGAGCTGGTTAAACGAGATGATATTCGCTTCGAGCCATTCGCGCCGGTCGAAGACAAAGATCCGGCTGACCGGTTCGGGCAAGCGCACGCCGAGATAATCCGCAATGAGCGGCTCACTGATTGCCACCATGCGCGCATACTGTTCGCGGCGAAAGGCACGGTTATCAACCGGTGCCTGTTCCCACTGCGAAATGCGCAATGCCGCTTGGCGGGCCTGCTCCCAGTCGATCAGGCCGATCTGCACGCGATTATCGTTGCGCGCGCGCGCCTCGAAATAGTAGCGTGCCGCTAAACCGGCGGCCATGCCTAACAAGAGGGCAGCGCCAAACCGGCGGAAATCGTTTTGATTGTTTGCCAATGCCAGCTCCTTTCCAATGGATGCTGCAATGATTTGGGATAACTGCTCAGAGTCTATCACGGTTCATGGACGTTTGTCCACTGTTACGTGTGCAATCGTCTCATTTCCTACGCCAACACTCGCTCATCGCCTTGGCGGCGCGTAATCCGCCGTTCGTCGAGATGTTCGAGCAGAGCAACGGCATAGCGGCGCGAGATGCCGAAATGGTCACGCAGTTGGGCGACGGTGAGGCTGCCTTGAGTCTCGATCGCGGCCCGCACCCACGCCACCATCTCGGCATAAGCGGCAGGCAACAGGTAGAGATCGGGCGCAATCTTCACCAACAACCCCTGATCGAGCGCCCATGCAAGCAGCTCGCCGGCGAGATCAGGGGTTGGCGGCGCATACGGGGTGCGAGCCATCGCCGCCAGTTGCTGATCGAGTTGTCGCCGTTGCTCAGTGGTGGGTTGCGGCGCGAAATCGGCCAACCGCACGGTAGTCTCGTCAATGCCGATCCATCCCTCAGCCAGCGCTGTCGCCAGTATCCCCGCCCAGAGCCGCGCCGACACTTGTAGCCGCTGCCGCGCCTCTTCGCGCGGCATCCCGCGCCGGAGCGGAAACCGTTGGTGGTATGACGCCAGCGTCTCGCGCAAAGTTGCACGCAGCGACTCCCAGCCAGAGGTGCTGATCAATCCGTCATTGCCGAACACGGCGATTTGCCCGTTCGCCAGCAACGGCGGCAAGGCCGCTGCCGCTTCGGCCTCAGTCACTCCGGCAGCAACCATCACCTCGGTCCGTAAGCGAGGACGGCCATCGGCTAGCGCTTGCAATATGCGCTCGGCGGGGCTGCCCTGCATACGGAGAGCCAGCGCCGCAATCACATCAGCGCGAAACCGGCGATGGCGCGGCGGATGCGGATCGACCACGACGCCGCCAGCCACCGTCTGGCTCGGTGACGGAATGCGCAGAATGAAGCGATCGCCGGCAACCGCCGCCACCGGTCGCGCCAGCCGGATCTGCGCCCAGCCCTCCTCGCCGGGAGCTAGCTCGTCGGCGGCTAGCAACGTCAACCGGCACGGCGCTTCACTGCTGCCGATAAACAGATCGAGCGCCATATTGTGGCGCAGCGGCGGCGCATCTCGCACCACCCGCACCTGCGCATCGAGCAACGTGGTCGGGGTTAATGTCCCCGGCACAGCCAGCACATCGCCCCGGCCAACGTCGCGGTAGTGAACGCCGGCCAGATTCACCGCCACCCGCGTGCCGGGCAGCGCCTGCTCAATCGGACGCTGGTGGCTCTGGAGGCCGCGAATCCGCGCTCGCAATCCTTGCGGCACAATTTCAACCTCTTGACCGATGCTTAGCGGGCCGTCGCGCAGCACGCCCGTCACCACCGTGCCAAAGCCGGCTACTGCAAAACTGCGGTCAATCGCCAAGCGCGGCGCGCCATTGGCCCGATTGCACAGCGGTAATGTCTCAAGCAGCCGATCCAGCATCTGCACCAACTCGGCCAACCCGGCGCCGGTGCGGGCCGAGACTGGTACGACCGGCGCGGTTGCCAGCGCGCTCCCGGCTAATGTTGCCCGCACCTCATCACGCACCAGCGCCAGCCACTCGGCATCAACTAGATCGATCTTGCTCAACACCACGATCCCGTGGCTGATAGCAAGCAGGTCGATAATCGCTAGATGCTCGCGGGTTTGCGGCATCACCGCCTCGTCGGCGGCGATCACCAACAGTACGACATCGATCCCACCGGCGCCGGCCAGCATATTCTTGATAAACCGCTCGTGGCCGGGCACATCGATCAGGCTCACTTCGCGCCCGCTCGGCAAAGTGAGCCACGCAAACCCTAGATCGATCGTCATCTCGCGCTGCTGTTCTTCCACCAGCCGATCGGGGTCAATGCCGGTTAATGCCTTGACCAAGGTTGATTTGCCGTGATCGACGTGGCCGGCAGTGCCGATAACAAACATTGGCGATCCATTCTGGCAAGATTGATAACAATAACGCTGATTCTATTGTACGGTGAAAATCACGAGATCAGCAGATAGCGAGCAAAGCCGCAGAGCGGTCAAATGCAAGAGTACCAAGAACGCAGAGAGCGCAAAGGGGGTTGGCATCACCACTCCCTTTCTCACACTGCACCCTCGGCGGTAAACAACGTACCTCCTCGCTCACCGTGAGGTGAGAGGGGCTAGGGGGTGCGGACCAGCAGCCCGCGCAACGGGCTTTGTCAGCATCGCCCAGCCTCCCTGCCAGTGGTAAGCGGCTATGCTAGAATACAGATGTTCTGTTTGCCCCGCAAAGAAGGCTGGGGTAGGGGCCGGAAAACAACACCAGTATGGAACATGCGATCAACCATCTCCGTACCGCTGATCCGCACCTTGCGTCGTGGATCGAACAGATCGGGCCATTTGCGCTCCAACCACAACCCCACGGCTTTGTGACGCTGGCCTATGCAATCATCAGCCAGCAAATCTCGCTCGCCGCTGCCCGCACTATCCGCAACCGGCTGGAAACGGCGCTTGGTGAACTCACGCCGGCAGCTATCCTTGCCGCTGAAGAGAGCACCTTGCGCGCCGCCGGCCTCTCGGCGCAAAAGAGCGCCTATCTGCGCGACCTTGCCGAACACATTGTGAGCGGGCGCCTCGAACTCGCCCACTTTCCCCTGCTCGACGATGAAACAATCATTGGCCAACTGACGGCAGTAAAAGGGATTGGCCGCTGGACAGCGGAAATCTATATGATGTTCGCGTTGGGCCGGCTTGACGTGCTGCCCGCCGCCGATCTTGGCTTGCGCGACGCCGTGCGGCTGGTCTATGAGTTGCCGCGGATACCAACACCCCGTGAACTGTTTGCGCTCGGTGAACGCTGGCGACCGTACCGCAGCGTCGCCTGCTGGTACCTCTGGCAAACCCGGCGCGCCATCCGGCAAAGTTAAGCAATTGCACGTTGTATGATGTAGTTGCGTATGGTATGATGCTGAACAAGAAGGAGTGAAATGGTTGCGTATGATGCGAAGTGATGGCCGGGCGCCGGATCAATTGCGCCCTATCTCAATTGAGATTGGCGCCGCTCCGTATGCTGAAGGTTCGGCGCTGATTGCGTATGGCAACACCCGTGTGCTCTGCACTGCCACAATCGAAGACGGGGTGCCGGCGTGGATGCGCGGCCAGCAGAGTGGCTGGGTCACGGCTGAGTATGCGATGCTGCCCCGAGCAACATTGCAGCGCACCCGTCGTGAACGCAACGGCCCCAGCGGGCGCACCCAAGAGATTCAACGCTTAATCGGGCGCTCGTTACGAGCAGCGGTGGATCTCAACGCACTTGGTGAACGCACCATTACGATTGACTGCGATGTCTTGCAAGCCGACGGCGGCACCCGTACCGCATCGATCAGCGGCGGCTACGTGGCGCTTGCGCTGGCAGTTGAGTATCTCGTGCGCAGTGGCGCCGTCGAGAGCATGCCGGCTCTCACCCCGGTAGCCGCGGTCAGCGTCGGTATCTTACGAGATATGATGCTGCTCGATCTGTGTTACGAAGAAGATAGCCAAGCCGCCCTCGACTGCAATGTCGTTATGAATGCCGAGGGCGCATTCATCGAAGTGCAAGCCACGGCGGAAGGCACACCGGTCAGTCGCAGCCAGCTCGATGCGCTCCTTGATCTGGCCGAACGCGGTATCCACCAGATTCTAGCCGCACAGGCCGCGGCGCTGGCCAGCGTTCTGCCCAACAACACTGTGAGCCGAAACTCAGCACCGTAACTGCATGCTGCATGCGACGTGATGGCTCGCAACAGTCGCCCATCACAACGGGCGAGGAGGTTAAGAATGATCGACGAGACCAAACGCGTCGCCAGTCGTCGCCACTTACGCTACGGATTAGCTTTTGAGCGTACCCAGCGCCCATTGGCGGCAGTTGATCATTTTCGTATGGCAATTGCCGCTGACCCGACCTTGCGTGATGCGCACAATGCGCTGGCGTTCCACTACCAGCAGCAAGGCTTGCTGGCGAAAGCCGCCGAAGAGTTTGCCGCTGTTGCCAATCTGGCTGACGACTACTTTGCCCATTTCAACCTCGGCTACGTCTTGATCGAGCTTGAACGCTACGACGAAGCCGAGCGTGAATTTCGCCGCTGCCTCGAACTTGACCCCGGCGACGCCGCCGCCCAACTCGAACTGGCCTACATCCACGCGGCGCGTGGCGAGTACGCGACGGCGCTGGCCCTGCTCGAAACGCCACGCCAACGCTACTACGATGATTGGGCCGTCTTTCATCTGCTGGGCCGCTGCCTGTTTCAGTTGCAGCGCTATGATGAAGCACAACAAGCGTGGCAACAAGCGTTGGCGCTCGCCCCAACTTCCGACGCACAGTTTGAATTGCTGGCCAGCTTGCAGAGCGTCGAACGGCGGCGCGAGTTTCATACGACCACCGGTCTCAAAGATGACCTTTACGTGCATGAGGGTGTCATTTGCCTTGGTTCGGCAACCGACGACGGGATCATCATTGCCCCTTTAGCCGACTATCACCTGAGCGAGGATGATGTCACCCGCACCCTCTACCGTTTCATCGCCTTAGCGCGGAGCAGCAACTGGCGCTTGGGTGGCATCACCGCACCCGACATCACCAGCAAACCGCTCGCCGCCGCGCTGGCCGCCTTGCTCGACATTCCGCTGCTCAACCTCCACCGCCTGCCTGAAACGACCGCACCGATTCTGATTGCGATTGCAGTGGGGAATTCCGCCGATCTCTTCACTCTCACCCGCGAACGACTGCCCGCCCCCGGCCCCGGTTTCTGCCTTGCACTCAACTGGACGCGGCAGAGCAAATTGTTGCCTGAAATCATTGGCGTGGTGGTGGAAGGTAAATGCACCATGCCGTGGGAGGCCGAACTATCCCACCTACCGCCGTCAGAGCGGGCCACCCGGATTCACCAGATTGCTGGACGGTTAGTACACCGCGTGCAATCGCTACCGGGCGAAGACAACCTGCCGCGCCAAATTCGTTATTACACCCGCCACCACCGCCGGTTGGCGATCAATGGATTGTTGTAGAGGTTAGGAACGTACTCGTCGCAGAGTTCGACTGCGGCGGAGCGCAACAGCCCACCGAATCGCGCGCGTCATCGCAGCGAGGTGCGCTGGCATGGCGCGCTGCTAAGCTGCTTCAAGCCCTGCGCAAACCGCCCTTGACATACTAGAACAAATGGTCTATACTTATCTCAGGATACGCTTCCATGCTTAGGCTTCCGATGGAATGCGTTTGAACGGCTGTGCAGAGAAGATGCCAGCCACACAGAGATGGTGGCTGAACTGACAGGAGATTAGTGCAGGGGTATTACGCCATCGCCATTGCATGCCCACACGCTGATACATCATAGCCGCTTGCCGATGGATCACGATCAGAGCAACGCGGGGTTCGCTATGACGAGGCGAAACGGCCAGACATGACCCAGATCACGGCTACGGCGGAAGGAATTGGAAACGTTGCGATGGATCTCACTGAGAGCAACGCGGGGTTCGCTATGACGAGGCGAAACGGCCAGACATGACCCAGATCACGGCTACGGCGGAACGCATCGCAACCGTTTGTTGTTTTATTGTTTCAGCACACTATGATCCGGCTTGGATTCGCTGTCCGCACCGTCCACCAACCCGGCCTTGCCGGCGGTTCGCCGCCCCACCTCAGCATCGCACTCACGCACCTGAGCGATATGCTCGGCCACCTTGAACGCTATGCCATCCGGTTCTACCGCTTTGCCCTGCCGTGCCCCATCACAGCGGCCGATCTGGCAGATTGCCAAGCGCAGATCGAGCTGCTCGGCCATCGGATTGCGGCACTCAATTTGCGACTTGGGATCCACCTCGATCCAGCGCTGAGTCTTAGCCATCCCGATGAAGCTACGGCTGCCGGCACAATCACTGCCATTGAAGGCGCGGCACAACTCTTGGCGGCACTCGATCAGCCCAACACAACGAACCACACCCTCGTAATCCATGCTGGCGCCGGCGATGATCCCGCACTCGAACGATTTACCCGCCGTTGGTCAGCCCTATCGGCCAATGCTCACTGGCGCACCGCCATCGAGCACACCACTACCGGCCCCTCGTTACGCGCCCTGCTTGGGCTAGCTACCTGCACCGGCGCGCCCATCGTGTTCGACTACCTCCATTTCCAGTTGCACAACCCCGATCAGTGGAGCTTGCCCGTTGCATTGGGGCTTTGCCTTGCCACATGGCCGCGCAATGTGCGTCCCGAAGTGCATCTAAGCAGCCAACGCAGCGAAGCTTACCTCTTGCCGGGGCGCAACGGCACGACGCGGGTGCTGCCGCCCCGATCCGGCCAGCACGCCGATTTTATCGTTACCCGCGACGCCATCGAGCTGCTCGCGGCCAGTCGTGGCTTACCGCCATTCGATCTGATGATCGAAGCCAAAGCCGGCGATTTAGCGCTGCTGCGCTTGCGCCACGACCTCGCGCGCTCTGCGCCGGAATGGGCCGAGCGGGTGGGGTGAAGTAACCTTCCTGCCCTCTCAGCAGAGAATAAGGACGGGCAGAACGTATGATATCAATGGGAACTACGCTTACGAAGCCCGCTGCGCAGGCTGCTGGCACTCATCCCCGGCCCCCCTCTCCCACCGTGCGGTGGGAGATGAGGAGTGGAGAGGCGGAAAGATCCTTACCCGCTCCCCAACCCTTTGCGCTCTTCGCGTCTTTGCGTTGATCGTCCTTCGCGCCTTTGCTCACGCTGCACCTACGACGGAATCCGGTTGCCCCCTTTCCCCTCCTCCCGCTGGTCAGAAGAGGACTTGCAAGCTATTGGTCTGCGCGAGAGCGATCCACTCAGGCATATCTTCAGCTAAAGCAGGAGATTGCTACGGGGGCTTCGCACCCCTCGCAATGACAAAAGCCCACGCCCCGCACAATGATAGAAGTCTTGCCTTCAAGATTACGGCACTTGTCACGCCTGCCTACTCGCCAGTATAATGCCTGCGACAGACGCAGATTGCATTGAGGTGTACTGTGAGCACACAACGTCCATCTTCAGCCCCTAACCCATTGGCTGGCATTGTAGCCATCGCCATTCTGCTACTGATCCTTGGCCTCGTCGCCGGTTTGTTGATCAGCCGGGCAGCGCCGCCAGCCGCCGCGCCAGCGCCAACCACACCGCCGCTCCCAACCGTCGCTGCGCCTACCGCTGCGCCCATGCCGGCAGCAAGCGCAAGGCAGGTTATGCCAACCGCGACCACCTACCAATACAACAGCCCACCGCCAATGACGATCGATCCGGCCAAGAAGTACACTGCGACCATCTATACTCCCCGCGGCGAGATTGTGATCGAGCTATTGCCCGACATTGCCCCGCAGACGGTCAACAATTTCGTTTTCCTCGCCCGCCAGAACTTCTACAACGGGTTGACGTGGCATCGCGTGCTGCCGAACTTTATGGCCCAAGGCGGCGATCCGCGCGGCGATGGCACTGGCGGCCCCGGCTACTCAATTCCGGCTGAGTTTACCGATAAAATTCTCTTCGACCAACCCGGCATCGTCGCTATGGCCCGCTCGTCTGACCCTAACAGTGCCGGCTCGCAGTTCTTCATCACCACCGCGCCAGCCCCATGGCTCAACGAGCAATACACCATCTTTGGCCGCGTCATTCAGGGCCAAGAGATCGTTGACGGCATCCCGTTGCGCGATCCGAGCAATCCAGCCGATCTAGCGACGCCGGGTGAGACGATTCTGGGCATCACGATTACCGAGTCATAGCGAAACGCAAGCAGCGTCAAGCCTCTCCCGGAGCGGCGTTGCCAAGCAACGCCGCTCCTTGCCACAACCTGCCTCTCCCTCGTATAATACCCCTATCGCTCAATGTCGAGCTTGCGCTGCGAGGAGGCTATGCAATCCCCCCAACCGATTGTCAACGAGTTCGCCATCACTGCCGCTACGGTAAACGGTTCCGGCAGCCAGACGGCGAATATGGTGCTGATGCGGGCCATCTTTCAGATGGGCATTCCCGTTTCTGGCAAAAACCTCTTTCCTTCCAACATCCAAGGTGAACCGACGTGGTATACGCTACGGGTGAGCCAAGCCGGTTATACCGCTCGCCCCGCCACGACGCCGATTTTGGTGGCGTTTAACCCGCGCACGGCCAACGATGATCTCGCTCAATTACCAGCGGGCGGGATCTGTCTCTACCCGGCTGATGGGCCATGGCAGCCACAGCGCGCTGACATTAGCCCGGTCGCGCTCCCCGTGCGCCAGATCCTCGATCAGGTGGGAGTGAGCCAACACCTGCGCCCGTATGCTGCGAATATGGTGTACGTCGGCGCATTGGCAGCGTTGTTAGGCATCGAAGATGCCGCTTTGGCCAAAGCCGTGCAACACCAGTTCCGCGGCAAATCATCGGCAATCGCGCTGAATCTGGCTGTGATCCGGGCAGCGCAGGCGTGGGCCACCAACACCGCCTCGCCAGCCCATCACCGTTTCCGGGTCACCCGGATGCAGGCCACCACCGGAATGATGCTGATCGACGGCAACACTGCCGCCGCAATCGGCGCAATTACCGGCGGCGTTGGTGTGGTGGCGTGGTACCCGATCACCCCTTCCAGCAGCTTGATTGAATCGCTCGAGAGCTATCTCCCGCGTCTGCGCCCGGCTGACGATGGCACCACCTGCGCTATCGTCCAAGCCGAAGACGAGATTGCTGCGCTGGGAATCGTGATCGGCGCGGGTTGGGCCGGCGCACGTGCGATGACCGCTACCTCTGGGCCGGGCATCTCGTTGATGACCGAGTTCGCCGGGCTTGGCTTTTTTGCCGAGATTCCGGCAGTGATTTGGGATGTGCAGCGGGTTGGCCCTTCGACCGGCCTGCCGACCCGCACTGCGCAGAGTGATTTGCTTGCGGTCTATTATCTGGGGCACGGCGACACGCGCCACGTGGTCTTGCTGCCGGGCACGATGGAAGAGTGCTACAGCGACGCTCAGCTTGCCTTCGATCTGGCCGAATATTTGCAAACGCCGGTCTTTGTGCTGAGTGATCTTGATCTGGGGATGAATATTTGGATGAGCCGGCCCTTCACGTATCCAGAGCAACCGCTGCAACGCGGCAAGGTGCTCAGCGCCGAAGCTTTGGCCAAACTCACCTCGTATGCCCGCTTTGCCGACGTTGACGGCGACGGCATCGGCTATCGCACACTGCCCGGCAACCCGCACCCGCTGGCGGCGACGCTCAGCCGTGGCACCGGCCACAACGAGCGCAACGTCTATAGCGAACGGCCTGACGATTGGCAGCGCAATATGGCCCGGCTCTGGCGCAAACACGAAACGGCCCGCCGCATGGTACCGCGTCCGGTGATCGATCTTCACCCGCAAGCCACTGTCGGGCTGATCGGGTTTGGCTCGACTGCGCCGGCAATTGCTGAAGCGCGTGACTTGTTGGCCGCCGCCGGCATCGCCACCAGCAGGATGCGGGTGCGCGCATTGCCGCTTGGCCCGGAAGTGACCGATTTTATCGCGCGCCACCAATCCTGTGTGGTGATTGAGCAGAATCATGATGGCCAGTTACGGCAGTTGCTCCAGCTCCATTGCCCGGCTTACGCTACTCGGCTCGGTTCGGTAGCGTGGTGCGATGGTTTGCCACTCACCGCGCCGTTTGTACGCGATCAGGTGATGGCGGTGTTGGAACAGATGCGTGAGCTGGCGCTGGTGATGAGCAAGTAAGCGGCGTTGCAACCTCGAGGGACAACGATGACCCAAGCAACTGTTAATGCGATTGGTTTGACCAAAAACGATTACCGCGGCGCGCCTTCGACCCTCTGCGCTGGCTGCGGCCATGACTCAGTCGCTAGCCAGATCATCGCCGCCGCGTTTGAACTCTCATTACCACCACATACTGTCATCCGCATGAGCGGAATCGGCTGTTCGAGCAAGTCGGCGGCCTACTTTCTTGGCCGATCGCACGGCTTCAATTCACTGCACGGACGGATGCCCTCGGTCACGACCGGCGCGCATCTTGCCAACCACACCCTGCGTCCGCTGGCTGTTAGCGGCGATGGCGACACCGCTAGCATCGGTCTCGGCCAATTTATCCACCTCTTGCGCCGGAATGTGCCGATGGTCTATATTGTCGAAAACAACGGGGTGTATGGCCTGACTAAGGGTCAATTCTCGGCCACCGCCGACGAGGGGCAAGAGCTGAAGCATGCCGGCGTCAATCACTTGCCGCCGATTGACGTGTGCGCTGAAGCGATCTTGGCCGGCTGCGGGTTTGTGGCCCGTTCGTTTGCCGGCGACGCCAAGCAGGTACGCGAACTGATCAAAGCCGCCTTCAACTTCCACGGCGCAGCGGTGATCGATGTGATTAGCCCGTGTGTCACGTTCAACAACCACGACCGCTCGACGAAGAGTTACACTTACGGCAAAACCCACGAGTCGCCGATCCACGACATTAGTTTCATTCCGCACTACGAAGAGGTAACGATCGATTACGAACCGGGTGAGGCGCGCGATGTGCAACTGCATGACGGGCCGGTGATCCGGTTACGCAAGCTGCACCGCGATCACGATCCCACCGACCGGATGGCGGCGCTGGCTCTGCTCGAAGAGGCGCGGGCGGCGAACGAATTTGTGACCGGATTGATCTACCTGAACGAGCACCGGCCCACGCTGGCCGAGACGTTGGGGATCGGCCAAACGCCAATCGCGGCGTTGCCAGAGGAGCGTTTGCGCCCTAGCCGGGAAGCGTTTGCGGCGATGATGGCCGAGCTGACGGGCGCGGGGTAAGGAATGAGGGATAGGGCATGGCGAGGGCGGGTCTCTCACCCGCCCTCACTGCTTTGGCATCGATGACGGCGACTCTTCAACTGTTGCCCCAGACGCTTGCTTGCGGCCCAACCACCCCTGTCGTGGCTTGGCGGCTGCCGGCGGCGGGGCCGATTCTGTCTCCGATACCACAGGCTTCTTGCGGCCAAACCACCCTTGCCGTGGCTTGGCGGCTGCCGGCGGCGGTGGGGCCGCTGCGGGCACCTCAGGAGCCGGCGGCAAGGCGACTTCTGGTTCAGGGTAGGGGCTATCGCTGCGTTCGGCGCCAAGCGCACGCAGCCACGACCACAGCAATCGGCGCCGTTCGGTGCCATTTTCAGGCAACACGAGCGGACGCCCTCGCGCATCTATGATGAGGCCGAGCAGGCTGCCCGGCACCTCAGCCGGATCGCTCTCAACCGGCTCACCGGGAGCATCGCGGCCAACCCGCACCCCAGCGACCGGCTTCACCTTCACTTGCGCGTACCGTCCCAGAGATAGCGGCAGACGCGCTATCTCGCCATAACGCACCTGCACCGTTTCACTGCCGCCGCCAACCGTAATCAGCTCCACCTCAGCTACCGTCTCACCAAGACGGCTGCCGCCTTGCAACACGATACACGTTGCCAACGGCGTATTCGCTATGAGATCATGGTCGCACACCGACAGCGCGGCCTCGGCGCTTATGGTAGCCAATGCGCCACACACTGCCAACAGGCTGAGCGTGTCAAGATGTACATGCAACAGCAGGCCGGGCAGATCGTTGCCGGGCTGCAAGCCGTCGAGCAAGGCTAGCAACGCCATACCGGGATGCGGAGCATGAATGAACGGCCCGCCGCTGGCAAATAACCGGCTATACTCAAGGTTAGGCGCTTCGTCGCGCAGCTCAGCCATCCCCAGCGCCAACGCCTCACGGGTGAGCGCCAGATCGAGATAACATTCCTCGCGCGTTGCCGGCATCGTCTGCGGGCGTAACACCCGATTGAGCAGCCGTTCCACCAGTTCTGACTCATCGATTGCAAACGGCAGCCAGCGGCTAATTGCGGCTGGCCCGACTTCGTTCAGCAGATTGGCAACACCATAGGCCGTACCACGCACGCCGTGGATCGCCGTATGAATCTCACCGGGCGCAGCAGCCATCAACGTGGTCACCGTTGCCCCCACATCAGTATATAAGACCGGTTGTTGCCGACGCTCGGCCAGAAACCGGGCCATTGCATACTGCGCCTCAACCACTGTGCATAGCGTGAGATGGTCACGATCAAATTGGCTGAGACCGGGCAGATCGGCCAGTTGGCGTGCATAGTGAGCCAGCAACGCCTGCCGCAACGGTGAGAGCATCTCGCGGTCAAGCGCCGGGCGCACATTGGCCACGGCAAGTACATTGGCATTGCGGTCGCGTAACGCCATCTGCACCTGCGTTTGCGCCGCGGTATTACCGGCATAGATGACGGAAGGCAACGGTTCCCGAAGGGTTTCGTTAAACAAGAGCTTTAGGTTTACCAGATGGGCAAGCCGGCTTATCGCCTCGACAGCGCCGCCTTCAACCCCGCCGGTCACGACAATCACATCGGGCAAAAGTGGCAGCAGCGTTTCGAGTTGGCGTTCGATCCACGATTGATCATTAGTCACCGGCGGACGGCCCAACGTATCATCGAGCGTCAAGATGGCTAACGTGACACTCGGCACGCCCCGTACCGCGTGCAAGGCACTACGGGCCGAGACATCCGCGGCAACTGCGGTCACGACCACCCGCAACGGTTCGAGCGCTGACGCCATCACAACTACCGCATCGATTCCGTCGCCAGTGCTGGTGTGTGGAATCAGTAAGCGGCCATCGCGCAACAACTGGCGGCTGGTGAGATCAGCCAACTGCGCCGTCGCTTCTTGCACGGCAAAGAAGATATTCTGATAAGGCAACTCGCGGCTAGTGAGCGTCTCGGCCTGACCAATCAACCGGCTCTCGCCATCAACGTGATCGATCAGCGACACGCGCGTGGTGACGCTGCCAATTTCCACTACTAGCACCGCGCGCACAACCTCAACCATGCTCGTTATCCTTTACGGCCTAGGCACCTAGCACGGCCCGCACCCATTCCACAATAAACAGTAACCGTTCGTTCAACGCAGCGAGGTATGAACTAACACTGCCGGCTAAAAAGAAGCCAAAGGCCAGCAACAGCACCCATCGTCCCAGCCGGGCTGCACTATCAATCCAGCGCTGGCGGTTGGGGTCGGGTGAGCGAGTCAGGGCAAATGAGAGCAGCGTTACGATCGATCCGATCAATAACACCACGCTGCCCAACACGGCTGCTGGCGAGGACATATCTTGCCGGGTGGCATCAAGCACTTGCGGCAAAATCGTTCCGATCAAAGCGCCGCCGATTACCAACGCTGCACCAACACCCAACACCAGTGCCAGCGGGATATTTGCCAGCCACGAAGCGGTCTGTTGGCCGCTCACACGGGTGAGCAACAACACCGCTAACACAAACGGGATCAAGCGCAACGTTGCCAACCCCGGCTGGCCGCTCGCTGCTAGCAAATCGATCACTGCCGGACGCAACACCTGATGATAAATAACCACCACCGCATAGCCTAACGCCACGCCAACAAAGAGATATTGGACAAAACGAAATGCCGGTGTATCACCCACTAAACGGCTAAAGACCAAGAGGGTCAGCAACACCGGAATCAGGGTGATCGCAACCTCCATCAAGCCTTCCCTCGCGCTGCGGGCCGTAACCGGCCAATGACCACAACGAGACCGCCTAATGCTAGCACCACCACAAATGCAGTAGTCGCCCACGTGTGTACTGCGAGCATCGTGGTTGCCGCTTCATCGGCGACACCCGCAGCCAACAGATCCCTCGCGCCACGATGGCCGGCCACCGCATAGACGTTTGGCAAGCGCAGATATGGCAATACCTGCGGATAAACCTCCTGCGGCAACAAGAAGGCAATTGGCACTGCTGGCGCTGCGCTGTGGATCTGCTCCATCCAAGCTTGCACATCTTGTACCTGATCGGCCATCACCACAATCAACGCCAGATCGGCCAGCGTCTGCACGCGAGGCGAACCATCAGGGCGCGTTGCTAAGAGACCGGCAGTCGCATCTTGACCAGTATAGTCACGGCGCAACTGCGCGCGCAGATCGATCGCCATACTCCGCAACGCCAACTCGCCACCCGGACGGTACCCCAGCAACACGTAATCGCGCCCGCCGAAGGTGACGCCATTTTCGTTGTTATACCCAGCCGCGCGGAGCGGGCCGATCAGATCGAACGAGAGCAACGCGCCTTGGAGATCGGTGCTGACAATAATCAACTTAGTGCGATCGACAATTAATTGATCGAGCAACGCCTGCTCGAGCGGGCGCAATTCAGCAACCCGCTGCGCGCTCCATTCATACGCGACTAGCACCACATCATCGCTACCCAAAGCAGCCAATCGTTCACTGAGCGCAATTGCCGCTGGCGAGGGTTGCACCTGTTGTACAAAAGGCCCCATCAGATTCGGCAATAACGTGCCTACCAAGACGATAACCAGCAGTGCCAATGCGAGCACTTGTTCCATCGCCGGTAAACGGCGGCGCACAGCAGCCGGTTGTTCGACTGGTGCCGGTATTGGCAAGGGCGACTGGATCAACCGTTCGAGTAAGGCCATCGCCGCAACCTGATCAGCCGTGCGTGACGCAGGAGCCGGCAAGGGTGGCTTGATTACCGCAATTTCTGGAGCGGCAACTGCCTCCTCTTCAACTTCTGCTTCACGATTGCGCAAACGCTCCAACCACGTGATGGAGGGAGAGACTGTCGGTTCAACCACTCGTTCAGGAGAGGCGCGCAACCATGGCGGCAATTCTGCACCGCTAAAGAATTCGTCACTCGTTGAGCTTGTCGTCGGCGAAGGTTCAGAGGCTGCCGGCAATGCCGCTAATTCGGCTTGCAGCCACGGCATCGCGTCTGATGGCGCTGCTACATTCAACCAATCAGGGGTTTCAATTTGGCCTGCTGAGGCATCTTGCAACCACGCCGGCACCTCACTCGGCCCGGCTGGCTCTGTCGTCTGCAACCACGCCGGCACCTCACTCGGCCCGGCTGGCTCTGTCGTCTGCAACCACGCCGGTACCTCACTCGGCCCGGCTGGCTCTGTCGTCTGCAACCACGCCGGCACCTCACTCGGCCCGGCTGGCTCTGCCGTCTGCAACCACGCCGGTACCTCACTCGGCCCGGCTGGCTCT